>NZ_VWWK01000018.1:0-75583 GCF_011753035.1 Burkholderia sp. Ax-1720
AGCCGCTCCTGCCGATGACGCTGTTCCGGATTCCCGTCGTCAACGTCAGCGCCCTGACGGGGCTGTCGCTGAACTTCGGCTATTACGGCCTGATGTTCGCGATGAGCCTGTACTTCCAGAACGTGCGTCACGACACGCCGCTGCAGGCCGGGCTGGCCTTCCGGCCGATGACGGACCGGGTGGCGGCGGCTAACAGGGTTGTCGGCCCGCGGGCCGCGCGGGTGGGTCATCGGGCGCCCGTTCGTGACGGTGGAGCGGCGTCATCCGCAGCCGCTCCTGCCGATGACGCTGTTCCGGATTCCCGTCGTCAACGTCAGCGCCCTGACGGGGCTGTCGCTGAACTTCGGCTATTACGGCCTGATGTTCGCGATGAGCCTGTACTTCCAGAACGTGCGCCACGACACGCCGCTGCAGGCCGGGCTGGCCTTCCTGCCGATGACGGCCCTGGTGGCGGCGGCCAACATCGTGTCCGGCTCGCTGACCGCGCGATTCGGCTATCGCCTGCCGATGCTCGCCGGCCAGCTGCTGGCCGCGGCCGGTTACCTGGCGCTGATGCTGCTGCATCGCGACAGCAGCACGCTCGCGGTGTCGCTGCCGTTGCTGGCGGTCGGCGTCGGCGTCGCGCTGGCGGTGCCGTCGATCAATACCGCCTTGCTGGCCCACGTCGAGCCGGCCACGATCGGCATCGCCTCGGGCTTGCTGAATACCGCGCGCCAGGTTGGCGGCGTGTTGGGCGTGGGGCTGTTCGGGGCGCTGGCGGGAACCGCCTCGCGCGACATGGTCGGCGGGCTGCACGCGGCCGTCGCGATGGCCGCCGCGGCGAGCCTGGCGAGCGTCGCGCTCGGCCTGTTCGGGCTGAAGGCAGCGGCACGGCCGGCGGTCTGCACCGAATCGGCCTGAGGCCGGAGCCGCGCTCGCAGTAAACTGGCGGTTTTCCTCCCTTCGGAATCCTGTCATGCAGATGCTCGTCGACGCCGACGCCTGCCCGGTCGTCGTCAAGGAGATGCTGTTTCGTGCCGCGCAGCGCCTCGAAATCAGCCTCACCCTGGTCGCCAACCAGTTCCTGCGCACGCCGCCCTCGCGCTTCATCAAGGCCCTGCAGGTGCCGGCCGGCTTCGACGTGGCCGACCAGCGCATCGTCGAGCTGGCCGCGGCCGGCGACCTGATCATCACGGCCGACATCCCGCTGGCCGCCGCCGCGCTCGACAAGGGCGCGCAGGTGCTCGACCCGCGCGGCAACTGGTTCAGCCGCGAGAACATCCAGGAGCGCCTGACCATGCGCGACGTGATGGATCAGTTGCGCAGCTCGGGCGTCGAGACGGGCGGGCCGCCGCCCTATTCCGCGCAGGACAGCAAGGCTTTCGCGCGGCAATTGGATCGCTTCCTGGCCAAGCATGGGCCGGCGCCCGGCGCGAAGGGCTGACGGCCAGCGTCTCAGGCCTTCATGATTCGTTTCACCGTCTTCGGGTGGACGTCGAACAGGGACGCCACCTCCGCCACCGATTTTTCCTGCAGCAACTCCAGCGCCAGGCGCCGCTGGGCGGAGTCGAGCGCGGGCTTCCTGCCCAGCAGGCTGCCGCGCGCACGCGCCGCCGCCATCCCGGCGCGAGTCCGCTCGCTGATCAGGTTCCTCTCGAACTGCGCCAGCGCCGCCATCATGTGAAAGACCAGCAAACCGCTGGACGACTTGGTATTGATCGATTCCGTCAGCGATTCGAACTGGATGCCGCGCTGCTCGAGATCGGCGACCAGATCGATCAGCTTGCCCAGGGATCGGCCAAGACGATCCAGGCGCCAGACCATCAGGCAATCGCCGGGCGCCAGGTTGCCCAGGGCGGTCTCGAGTCCGGGCCGCGAGAATTTGGCGCCGGATATCCCTTGGTCCATGAATATCTCGTGACAGCCGGCCTTCCGGAGCGCATCGACCTGCAACCCCAGATGCTGTTCCTCGGTTGAAACCCGGGCGTATCCGATCAGCATTCCGTGGCTCCCATAACAAGCGTCCGATGCCGGGCTTCCGGAGAAGTGGCGCGAGCAGCCTTGATTCCGGTGGAATCCCGGCGAGCAAAGGCCGGGAGATGCTTCGTATTTTCCAAAATATCCTCGTGGAAAGGATGCCAGTGATCGATGCTGAAACGGTGACTCGTCTTATATCGCTAGACGCGATTTGATCGCGACAAAGCTTCAGGCATTGTCAACTGTGTCAAGTTGTGCAAATTCTACTGGACAAAATGGTTCCTTTTTGTCCGCCCGCTTTCACGTCCCGCCCACCTTTGCCCAGCCTGCCCTCGCTCGTCCTTACAGAAGCTTTCCTCCAATTTGGAACAAAGGAACGTTTTTGTCCGCCCGCTTGCGATCGCTCCCGCCCCGCCCCTTCGCCCGTAAAGGCGTCGCGGTGTCAGGTCGAGCCGTTTCTGGCGGGAATGAACACGCTTCATCCCTGCATCGAATAACGATACGCGAAGTCGAATTGATGTCGGATCAATTTCGATAAAAATTCGCCGAGAAATACACGCATTTCATTTGCTTTATTTCGATAAATTCATCGAAAAATTTACATAAATCGAATCATTTTCTGTTGGATTTTCAATCCTGCTGCGTGATATCGGGTGAGGTGACTACGTGAATAAATCCTATCGAACCATCTGGAACGACGCGCTCGGCGCCTGGGTGGCGGCTTCCGAGCTCGATGCCGCCCGCGGCAAGCCGAGCCGGCCGGGCACGAAAAAACGCGGTGCCCTGGCCGCCCTGGCGCTGGCGAGTACCGCGGTCCTGGTGCCTTGGTCCGCCCACGCGTCGGTGTTCTATACCGACGGCGGCGTGGTCTGCAATGCGTCGACAGGCGCCCAGACCTTCACCGGGGCCGACGGTACCTCCTTGACCGCCACCCTGACCGACGGCAGCGGCTTCTTCAGCTCGGTGGCCGGCTGCGGCGCGAACGCCAACAACGTTCTCGCCGCCACCTTGTTCGGCGCGGGTACCCGCGTGAGCGGCGACTACGGCACGGCACTGGGCTTCATGAGCCAGGCGGCCGGCCTGGCCACGGCCGTCGGCGTGCAGGCGAACGCGACCGGTTCGACCTCGGTCGCGATCGGCTACAACACGGTGGCCAGCGCGCAGAACGCCGTGGCGGTGGGCGGCGTGGCGAACGGCGGCAAGACGACTGCTTCGGGGCAGTTCGCGACCGCTGTCGGCGCGGCGGCCGCGGCCACCGGGCTCGAATCCATCGCAGTCGGCACCAACTCGAGCGCCGCGAGCAACCAGGACCAGGCGGTAGGCACGGCCGCCAGCGCCCAGGGCACGGGCACCGGGCTGATCTTCCAGAAAAGCAATCCCTCCAATACCACCAGCTTCGTCGGCCTCGATCCGCTGGATCTCGCGGTCGCGCCGGGCGCCGCCACCGCCATGGGTTCCGCGGCACATGCGAAAGGCGCCTCGACATCGGCCTTCGGCGACAACGCCAATGCCCTGGTGGCAGGCGCCACGGCGCTGGGCGGCCTGACCACGGCCTCCGCCACCAATGCCACGGCAGTCGGCATGCGCAGCACCGCCAGCGCCGCGAACGCGGTGGCGATCGGCCAGAACGCGAACGCCTCGGGGGCCAACGCGCTGGTGGCCGGCAATAACGCCGCGGCATCGGGCGCGAGCGCGGTGGCGATGGGCGACGGCGCGAATGCCAATGCGGCCGGCGCGGTCGCGATCGGTCAGAGCGCGGTGGCCACCGGCGGCAAGGCCGTGTCGGTCGGCGTGGGCAATACGGCCAATGGCAACGGGGCAGTCGCGATCGGCGATCCCAATACGGCTACCGGCACCGGCGCGGTGGCGATGGGCGCGAACAACACGGCAACCGGCCAGGGAGCGGTATCGCTTGGCAATGCCAATGTCGCGACGGGCAACGGTTCGCTGGCCTTGGGCAACACCTCGACCGCGAGTGCCGCGGGTTCGGTCGCGTTCGGCTCCGGCGCGGTGGCGAACAATGCCGGCGACGTGGCGCTGGGCTCGGGCTCGGCGAGCGCGGCGCCCAATCCGACCGCGACCGGCACGGTGGGCGGCGTGACCTACAACTACGCGGGCACCACGCCCACCAGCGTGGTCAGCGTCGGGGTACAGGGCGCCGAGCGCCAGGTCACCAACGTCGCGGCGGGACGTGTCACCGGCACGAGCACCGATGCGATCAACGGCTCGCAACTGTTCGCGACCAACACCGCCATCAACAGCCTGTCGACCTCGACCTCCACCGGCCTGTCCACCGCGTCCAGTTCGCTCGTCTCGCTGTCCACCTCCACCTCGACGGGGATCGGCTCCCTGTCCACCGGTTTGTCGTCGACCAACAGCAGCGTCGTCTCCCTGTCGAGCGGCTTGTCGAGTGGCCTGTCGACCGCCACCAGTTCGATCGCCTCGCTGTCGACGTCCACCTCCACCGCGGTCAACGCGGCGAAGACGCACTACTACAGCGTCAACGACAACGGCACGCAGCAGGCGAACTTCAACAACGACGGCGCGACCGGCATCAACGCGCTGGCCGCCGGCACCAACGCCGCCGCGGCAGGGGCGAGCGCGGTGGCGGTGGGCAATGGCGCGCAAGGCGCAGGCGCGAACACCGTTGCGATTGGCCAGGGTGCGAGCGCGGGCAATGCCGGGGCCGTCGCGCTCGGCGCCGGATCGACCACCGCCGCGCCCAATCCGACGGCCAGCGGCACGGTAGGCGGCACGAGCTACAACTACGCAGGCGGGGCACCCGCCAGCGTGGTCAGCGTGGGAGCCGCAGGCGCGGAGCGCCAGATCACCAACGTCGCGGCGGGGCGCGTCACGGCAGCCAGTACCGACGCGATCAACGGCTCGCAACTGTTCGCCACCAACACCGCGATCGACAGCCTCTCGACTTCGACGGCCACCGGCATCGGCTCCTTGTCGACGGGCTTGTCGAGCACCAACAGCAATGTGGTCTCGCTGTCGACCGGGCTTTCCGGCGCCACGAGTTCGATCGCCTCCCTGTCGAGTTCGACCAGCACGAGCGTGGGATCGCTGTCCACCGGCTTGTCGACGACGAACAGCAGCGTGGCGTCGCTCTCGAGCTCCACCTCGACGGCCGTCAATGCCGCCAAGACGCATTACTACAGCGTCAACGACAACGGCACGCAGCAGGCGAACTTCAACAACGACGGCGCGACCGGCATCAACGCGCTGGCTGCCGGCACCAACGCCACCGCGGCGGGGGCAAGCGCGGTGGCGGTGGGCGATGGCGCGCAAGGCGCCGGCGCGAACGCCGTTGCGATTGGCCAAGGTGCGATCGCGAGCAATGCCGGGGCGGTTGCGCTCGGCGCCGGATCGACAACCGCCGCCTCCAATCCGACGGCCAGCGGCACGGTGGGCGGCACGAGCTACAACTATGCGGGCACCACGCCCGCCAGCGTGGTGAGCGTCGGCGCGCAGGGTACCGAGCGCCAGATCACCAACGTGGCGGCGGGACGTGTCACGGCAGCGAGCACCGACGCCATCAACGGCTCGCAACTGTTCGCCACCAACACCGCGATCGACAGCCTGTCGACTTCGACCGCGACCGGCATCGGCTCCTTGTCGACGGGCTTGTCGAGCACCAACAGCAACGTGACATCACTGTCGACCGGGCTTTCCGGGGCCACGAGTTCGATCGCCTCCCTGTCGAGTTCGACCAGCACGAGCGTGGCATCCCTGTCCACCGGCTTGACGACGACCAACAGCAATGTGGCGTCGCTGTCGACCTCCACCTCCACCGCCGTCAATGCAGCGAAGACGCACTACTACAGCGTCAACGACAACGGCACACAGCAGGCGAACTACAACAACGACGGCGCGACCGGCATCAACGCACTGGCCGCCGGCGTGAACGCGACGGCGGCGGGGGCGAGCGCGGTGGCCGTGGGCAATGGCGCGCAAGGCACCGGCGCGAACGCTGTGGCCATCGGTCAGGGGGCCATCGCGAGCAACGCGGGCGACGTGGCGCTGGGCGCCGGCGCGACCACCGCCGCCCCCAATCCGACGGCCAGCGACACGGTGGGCGGCACGAGCTACAACTACGCGGGCACGACACCGGCGAGCGTGGTGAGCGTCGGCGCGCCGGGCGCCGAACGCCAGATCACGAACGTGGCGGCGGGGCGCGTCACGGCGGCCAGCACCGATGCCATCAACGGCTCGCAACTGTTCGCCACCAACACGGCCGTGAATACCTTGTCGACGTCGACGTCCACCGGCATCGGCTCCTTGTCGACGGGCCTGTCGACCACCAACAGCAACGTCGCATCCTTGTCGACCTCGCTTTCGACCTCGGTGAACGGCGCGAAGACGCACTATTTCAGCGTCAACGACAACGGCACGCAGCAAGCGAACTTCAACAACGACGGCGCGAGCGGCATCAATGCGCTGGCCGTCGGCGTCAATGCAACGGCGGCCGGAGCCAGCGCGGTAGCCATGGGCAATGGTGCCAATGCCGGCCCGGCGAACTCGCTCGCGCTCGGCGCGAACGCGGTGGCCAGCAACGCCGGCGCCGTCGCGCTGGGCTCGGGCTCGGTGACCGCGGCCCCGCACACGGGTGCCTTCGACCTGAGCGGCGGCACCGCCGCCGCAACGGCGCCGGCCTCGGTCGTGTCGGTCGGCGCCGCGGGCGCGGAGCGGCAGATCCAGAACGTTGCCGCCGGCGTGGTGTCCGCTTCGTCCACGGATGCCGTGAACGGCTCGCAGTTGTTCTCGGTCGCCTCGGCCGGCAACGCAACCGGCTCGACCCTCGCCTCGGCGCTGGGCGGCGGCGCGACCTATACGCCGGGCGCCGGCGTATCGGCACCGAGCTACACCGTGCAGGGCAACACCTACCACAACGTCGGCGATGCGCTCGGCGGCCTCGACACCAGCCTGACCAATGTCGAGAACACCATCGGCGGCGCCGTCAACGGCGGCGGCATCAAGTACTTCCACGCGAATTCGACCCTGGCCGACAGCCTGGCGGCCGGCACCGACAGCGTGGCCATCGGGCCTCAGGCAACCTCGACCGGCACCTCGTCGCTCGCCATCGGCGCGGGCGCCCAGGCGAGCCGCGCAGGCGACGTCGCGCTGGGCGCCGGCTCGACGACCGCCGCGCCGCATACCGGCAGCTTCGACCTGACCGGCGGCACCGCCGCCGCGACGGCGCCGGTTTCAGTCGTGTCGGTCGGCGCAGCCGGGGCGGAGCGGCAGGTCCAGAACGTCGCCGCCGGCGTGGTGTCGGCTTCGTCCACGGATGCCGTGAACGGCTCGCAGTTGTTCTCGGTCGCCTCGGCCGGCAACGCCACCGGCTCGACCCTCGCCTCGGCACTCGGCGGCGGCGCGACCTATACGCCGGGCGCCGGCATCTCGGCACCGACATACACCGTGCAGGGCAACACCTACAACAACGTCGGCGACGCGCTCGGCGGGCTCGACAGCAACCTGACCAATGTCGAGAACACCGTCGGCGGAGTGATCAACGGCGGCGGCATCAAGTACTTCCACGCCAACTCCACGCTCGCCGACAGCCAGGCCACCGGCACCAACAGCATCGCGGTCGGCCCGCTGGCCGTCGCGACGGGCGCCAGCAGCCTCGCCGCCGGCAACGGTGCCCAGTCGCAAGCCGACAACTCGACGAGCCTGGGCGCGCAATCGAGCGTGACGATCGCCAACGGCGTCGCGCTCGGCGCCGGCTCCGTGTCGGATCGCACGGTGGCCTCGTCCTCGGGCTCGATCACCGCCGGCAGCGCGGCGATCCCGTTCAACACCTCCGACCGGACGCTGCTCGGCGCGGTCTCGGTGGGCAACGCGACCACCAGCACCTATCGCCAGATCATCAACGTCGCGGACGGTACGCAGGCGCAGGACGCCGTCACGCTGCGCCAGTTGAGCGGCGCGATTCAGTCGGTCGCCGTCACCTCGACGGCCTACTTCCACGCGAACTCGACCGCGCCGGATTCGCTGGCGGTGGGCAACCAGTCGATCGCGGTGGGCCCGACCACGGTGGTCAACGGCGACAACGGCGTGGGGATCGGCAACGGGGCGGTGGTCGACGCGACGGCGCCGGGCGGCGTCGCGATCGGCGAGAAGGCCGAATCGGCCCAGGCGGACGCGCTGGCGCTGGGCAGCGGCGCGACCGCCGGCGGCGCGCAGTCGATCGCGCAGGGCGCGAACGCGCTGGCCACCAGCGCCGCCGCCGTCGCGCTCGGCTCCGGCGCGCAGAGCACCGCGCTCAATGCCGTGGCGCTGGGCGCCGGCGCGCAGTCCACCTTCGCCAACAGCGTGGCCCTGGGCGCGGGATCGGTCACCACGGTGGGCGCGCTCAGCAACTACATCGGCTACGGCCTCGCCTCGCCGCAATCCTCGGTGGGCGAAGTCAACATCGGCAATCGCCAGATCACCGGCCTGGCAGCCGGCGTGGCCGGCACCGACGCCGTCAACGTCAGCCAGTTGCAGGCGGTGAACCAGCAGTTGCTCACCCTGATCAACAACAACGGCGGCTTCCCGTCCACACCGGGATCGACCACGCCGCCTTCGTCGTCGGGTTCGAACTCCTCGGCGGGCGGCAATGGCGCGGTCGCCTCCGGTGCCAGCAGCACCGCCGTGGGCAACGGCTCGACGGCTTCGGCCGCCAACTCGACGGCGATCGGCGCCGGCGCGGTATCGACCGGCACCAACTCGGCGGCGATCGGCTCGGGCAGCACCGACGAAGGGCGCTCGAACGTCGTGTCGGTGGGCGCGCCGGATTCGCCGCGGCAGGTCAGCAACGTGGCGGCAGGCACGGCGCCTACCGATGCGGTCAACGTCCAGCAGTTGAATTCGGCGGTGTCCCAGGCCAACAGCTACACGGACAGCCAGATCCAGGGCTTGCGCCGCGACGCCGACGCCGGCACGGCGGCCGCGATGGCCGTGGCCGGGCTGCCGCAACCGTCGGGACCGGGCAAGAGCATGGTGGCGATCGCGGGCAGCCTCTATCGAGGCCAGTCGGGGCAGGCGATCGGGGTCTCGACGATCTCCGAGAACAACCACTGGATCTACAAGGCCGCCGTCACGACCAACACCCGCAGCTTCTACGGCGCCGTGGTGGGCGCGGGGTATCAATGGTGATCGACAGCCGGTGATTCGACCGACATGGCGGGGCCGGCGCACACGGCCCCGCCAACCTCTCACATGAAAAGCGATCCTCATCATGAACATTCGATCGACCGCGGTTTTCCTCCTGGGCCTCGCGGCAGCCATGACCCTGGCCGGCTGCGCGGCGCCGCATCAACCGCCGCGCTTTCCCGACAGCCAATCCGCTTCGCCGGCGGGAGGCACCTTCGTCAATCTCGAGAACCTGCGCAATGTCGGCGCCGGTTTGAACAAGGACCAGGTCGTCGACCTGATCGGGCCGCCGCATTTCAATGAATGGTTCGTGGGCAACCGCGTCTGGAACTACCTGTTCGCGTTCCGGCGCGACGGCAAGACCCGCGCCTGCCAGTTCCAGGTGCAGTTCGACGAGCACATGAAGGTCGCCGGCACCTATTGGCGCGAGGCTTCGTGCGCGGATTTCCTGCGGACGTCCCCGGCCGCGACGGTCCAGCCCGACGACCAAGCCGTGACGATCGAGACCTTCTCGCTCGAAACGGATGCGCTGTTCGCGTTCGGGAAATCGGATCTCGCCTCGCTGCTGCCGGCCGGCAAGGTGGAGCTGGATCGCGTCATCGATCGCATCAGGCAACACGATGCCGTGTCGGAAATCGACGTGGTCGGGCATACCGACCGAATCGGCTCCGCCGCGTACAACCAGCAACTGTCGCGGGATCGCGCGGATACGATTCGCGGCTACATGGCGTCTCGCGGGATCGACGCGGCTCTGATACGCGCCACGGGCGTCGGCCCGGACCAGCCCGTCACCCACTGCCCCGATGGAGAGAGTGCGGCCGTGATCGCCTGCCTGCAACCCGACCGGCGCGTCTCGGTTACGGTGAAAGGCCGGCATTGAAGCATGCTGCCCGCTCGCACCGCTTCACCTCGGGCGGGTCATTGCCAAGCGGCGGCGCCGATCCGGGCCGTCTTCCGCGGAACGCTCAGGGCTCGACCGCCACCTCGCGGTCGTCGCCCATGCCGTGATAACCGCCCTCGAAGATAATGGTCACGTGGCGCGGATTGTCCGCGGCATAGACGTTGGAATAGATCGACGTCGCCACCGTGCCCGCGCCGCATTCCAGCTTCAATTCCTTGTCGGTCTGCCCGCTTCGGATATTGACGAGGCGCAGGCGCGCCATCGACAGCGGGCACGCGCTGGACGATTCGTAGATACCCAGCAGCAGGTGCTTGCCGGTGTGATGCCACATCGGGATCTCGACCGTGCCCGATACACTGGGTGTCTTGTCGGAATGGGTATCGTCGAGCGTGCCGACCTGCTGCAACGCGATCGGCAGGACGTGCTTGCCGTCGCGCCACTCGCCGGTAGCGCCGTTGTCGTTCGGCGTCAGTGAAATCGGGCAAGGGACGGGATGCGCCGGCGAGGCCGCGGGAACCTTGGGCGAATCGCCGAAGGATGCCGGTGCCACGGCTTCGCATAACAGCATGCTGCCGTCGGCCTGGCGCTTGCCCTGCAAGGGGATGGCGAGGCGATGGGCGTCGTAGTAGTAGCTGCCGTCGACCTGCGATCGACGAGGCTCGTCGTGATTCAGTTCGGTGTAGGTCTGCAGCGATAGATGGATCGGCAGGCTGCCGATCGTGCCGGTGTAGTTCCGGACTTCGTACCAACCGCCGGCATGGGCGGTGGACGCGGCCAGCGAGGCTGCGCAGAGGATGGCGTGGAGGAGATGGCGGAAGGGTTTCATCGGCTATCCGTGATTACGCACGATCGGGCGTCGTGTGGATTGTCGGTGATTTGAGCGGCAGAGTGAAACGATTCTTCATGATCGACCGGCGCCCGTTTCCGAAATAAGAGATGCACCGAGCATGATCGCCGACAGATTCTCTCCGGGGTGATGGAGGTACATTCCGTACCCGGGCACCGAGCAAAGGGAGGATCAATTGGCTAGACGAGCGATCATTTGTGCTGGCGACACGACAACGCATGGCGGCTGCGTCCTCGAGGGCGAGCCGTCCGCGACCATCCAGGGAAAACCTGTCGCCGGCGTCGGACACAAGGTAAGTTGTCCGCAATGCCAAGGTGTTTTCCCGATACGTCCTATACAACGCCGATATCCCCACAGAATCCACGGGCGAGATACCGCCGTCGAGGGAATGCGAACGGCATGCGGCGCCGTCCTGATTGCCTCGCAGTCGACCAACACGATCGACGATGACGGCGAGGCCGATGCGTACATCGATAGGCACGACAACATCGTTGCCGCTGCGGCAGCCTTCCCGTCTTCGCCTCCGACGCTGTGCAAGGCATGCATGACGACAGCGGCAAGGAACGCGATGACGATGATCGTTCGGGGATGATCATGTCACCGTGCATCGAAGCCTATTTCGCCAGACGCCGGCAACACACGGTGCCGGTGCGGCTGTATGCGCTGTTCGACGGCGTGCTCTATCAAGACCGGAACGGCACTGTCCCTGACAGAACGGCGGCGTGCCTCGCCTTGCTCGACGATACGCCCGACGAATCGGTGGCCAATGCCGGCCCCTGGCTGGTCGATTGCGAAGCGACATCCATGTCGGTGAGCACAGCGCTTTCGTCCTTGGCGGCCAGTTCGCTTGGCGTGTCCTGGCTGATCAGCGCGTATCCGATGACGGCATTGGCGGATCATCTTCGGGCGAATCTGGATGTCGAGTTGCCCGATGGTCAGCTTGCGCTGCTTCGTTTCCATGACGCTCGGCTCATGCCATCGATTGCCTCGGTGATGACTCCCGTGCAGCGACTTGCATTCTTCGTGACGGTATTCGACTGGCTCGTTGAATACGATGGCCATCTGATCGAGATAACACGCAATGCTCACCCTATCTAGCGAGCAATTCGCGGCAATGGCACGTATCGATGCGAAAAATTACATCGAACGCATCCGGCATGCACTCGTCACGGAAAACGCTCCGTTGGCTGCGGATCACACGCTGTCAGACCGGCTATGGCGCGCGTATATCGCGGCTCAGGAAATCGGCATCTCGACGGATGAAAACGTCGCGGCATTCCTTCGCCTCGAGGCGTTTTCACCTGGCTTCTATCAAAGACCGGCGACGCGACGCTGGCTAAAGCGGCCGGGCCGCCATCCAGACGAGCGTTTTCATGACTACCTGCGCGTGATCAGGTGGCATATCAATCATCCCGACTACCTCCGAGGAAATCACAATGGCCGGCATGGCAGTACCGCTCATCGAAGGCGCCGCAATGGAATTTGGGCCGCTCTTGATGCGTATTGGCGCGGCGCTGTTGGGCGGAGCAGGAACCGCTAGCCTGTCCGGCGACGCAGCGGACGACGATATCGAGGCAAGGGCATCGGCACATGCTGTCCCGCGCACGGCAGAGCGTTGCGAACGCTGTCCACCCGAGTCCGGCTTGGCTGTCAAACGCTTCCACTCGATGAACGCGGCACCGCGCGAATACCAGGGACGCGTTACCGGGCGGCCTTATAGCGTTGCCGAAGGCTGGAGCGAGGAGTGGGCGTGGCTGAATATCGACTTCGACGGCTTCGTGCCGGGTCAATGCTTGTTGCAGGAAGCGAAGGGCAACTACGATCAGTTTCTCGATGGCTCTATCCCTACGGCCTATAAATTCTTCAAGGGATTCGAATCGATGGAGGCCGCAGCGGAGAAACAGGCCAGCCTTGTTCGTGCCAAGCCGCCAACCCGCCTGATGTGGTATTTCCAGACACCTCTCACACAGAGTCGCATGATGCTCACCTTGCGGCACCTTGGCATACCGTCAATCGTCCACCCTTGAGGCAGCCCATGAACATCATCGCCAGCTTTCGCGATCCGTCACTCCTGGCAGACGACTTCGCGGGCATGCTTGCGCGAATTTCACCTATCGCCGCAAAACTTGCCAGCTACGACTCATCCCTTCGCGCAGAGAACTGGCGCCTGAAAGGAGACACGCTGGAAGAAGCGATGCTCTACCAGGTTTACGACGCCAATGGCGAGGCGACCCCCGCTGCCCTGGCGGTGCTTCGCGAGGCATTTCGCGGCGAGCACGCCTTCACCTATGCCGCCTTATGGGATGGAAACAGGGATACCAGCAAGGGCGCCTCGATTTCCTGCCACATCGCCGACAAAACCATTCCCGATAGGCTGTCGATCAATATTCGCGGGCCAGCATGGCAAGACTATCGGGCGGTTGCGGATCTCGTCGCGAAAATCGTCGAGGTTTTCGGGCCGCTGCTCGTCGACGTGTCCGATGAGAAATACGTGCTCAAGCAAGTTTTCGACGACAAACCCGGCGTCGGCTGGATGCTCTACTTGCCGCACCGAATCACCACGCAACAGGTCCCCGAAGCAAGGGCGCTCATTCCCATCCCCTCCGCCGGCCGCAAGCAAACCGGCACGATCATCGTCAGCGTCGTGGATGAAGTGTTCTCAGCCGACAATCCCGAGCATGTCGAGATCGCGAACCGCATCGAGATTCGACTCGTCGACCACGACCTGCTGCCGACCTATCTCAGCTTATAAGCGCTCTCACCGCACCCCGATCGACGACGCAAATTCTCACGCCGACACAGCCAACGCGCGAATCTCATCCCCCTCGAGCCGATATCGAACCCACTCGCTTTGCGGTTTGGCGCCAAGCGCCTTGTAGAAAACGATAGCCGGCTCGTTCCAATCCAGCACGCTCCATTCGAAGCGCCCGCAGCCCTTCTCGATCGCAATCCCCGCAAGATGCTGCAGCATCCGCTTGCCGGCGCCATGGCCTCGCGCGTCGGGCGAAATATACAGATCCTCCAGGTACAGCCCCGCTTTCGCCTGCCACGTCGAATACGAGAAGAAATACACGGCGAAGCCGATCGCCTTGCCATCGAGCTCGCAGATCAACGCCTTCGCGGGCGATTGCGGACCGAACAGCGATGTCTCGATGCTCTCGACAGTCGCCTCGACCTTGTCTTCCGCCTTTTCATAAATGGCGAGTTCGGTGATGAAGCGCAGGATGAGTGCCGCGTCGTCGACGCCGGCGGTTCGGATATTCAGCGACATGAGATCGGGTTCCAGGCAGGCAATGAAGTCACAAGCCAAGGATGGTAGTCGATACCGCCGCGTCGACTCAATGCGACGACACATAAACCGCGCCCTCGAACGGCTCGGGAATCGCGAAGCTCTCGCGCATCCGCCGCGTTTCGGCGGCCGGCGTGGCACCGAACAGCCGTTTGAATTCGCGACTGAACTGGGAGGCGCTCGTGTAGCCCACCGCGTGCCCCGCCGCTTCCGCGGTCAGGTCCTGGCGAAGCATCAGCAGGCGAGCCTGGTGCAGGCGCGTGGACTTCAGGTACTGCATCGGCGAAACCTGCGTGATCGCCTTGAAGTGGCTGTGAAAACTCGGCGTGCTCATGCCGGCCTCGCCGGCCAGTTGCGCGACGTCCAGCGGCTGCGCATAAGCGGCGTGGATCAGGCGCAGCGAACGCCCGATCCGGCCGAACTGCCCGCGCATCGCCAGCGCCTCGCGCATCGACGCGCCTTGCGCCCCGGTCAGCACCCGGAAATACAGCTCGCGCAACAGGCCCGGCCCCAGCACCGCCGCTTCGAGCGGACGATGCATCGCCTCCAGGAAACGCAGCACGGAAGCCTGCATGGCGTCGTCCATCGGCGTCGACATCATGCTTTGCGGAGCGCGCACCGGCTCGGCCGTGCCTTCGCGATCGATCTGCGCCGCCAGTTCGGCGGCCACCGTGAAATCGAGGTGCAGGTAGAGCGCGAGCAAGGGACGCTCCGGCGTCGCCTCGGTTTCCATGCTGAACGGCACCGGCACGGACACGGCCAGGTAATGCTGCTCGTCATACAGATACAACTGCTCGCCGAAGTAGCCGCGCTTGCGCCCCTGGCAGACGATCACGATGCCCGGGTCGTACAGCACCGGCGTGCGTGACAGCGCCCGGTTCGAACGCAGGATGCGCACGCTCGGCAAGGCGGTGAGGTTGTAGCCCTCGTCGGGAGCCAGGTCCCGCAGCAAGGCAACCATGCGTTTGCGGTCGCGGGCGGAAAGCTCCGTGGGTTCTGCAGGGTTGCGCGTCATGCTCATAGTTTTAGGCAATAAAAATAGCGGAATCCGGCTTATCCGGCGCCGCTTTCCAGACTAGTATGCATGCTCCTATCGACATTCGGGAGTCCCTTCGATGGCATCCAGCAAAATTCTGCTCATCACCGGCGTCAGCAGCGGATTCGGCCGCGCGCTCGCGCGGGAAGCCCTGGCGGCGGGCCACATGGTGGTCGGCACGGTCAGGAGCGACGAGGCCAGGCGCGATTTCGAGTCGCTGTCGCCGGGCGCCGCCGTCGCGCGCGTGCTCGACGTGACCGACTTCGACGCCATCGACGGCGTCGTCGCCGAGATCGAGGCGAAGGTCGGCCCGATCGACGTGCTGGTCAACAACGCCGGCTATGGACACGAAGGCGTGATGGAGGAGTCGCCGCTGTCGGACCTGCGCCGACAGTTCGACGTGAACGTGTTCGGCGCGGTGGCGATGATGAAGGCGGTGCTGCCCTTCATGCGCGAACGTCGCCATGGCCACATCGTGAACATCACCTCGATGGGCGGCTATATCACCATGCCGGGCATCACCTACTACTGCGGCAGCAAGTTCGCGCTGGAGGGCATTTCGGAGGCGCTCGGCAAGGAAGTGCACGCCTTGGGCATCGCCGTGACCGCCGTTGCGCCGGGCTCGTTCCGCACCGACTGGGCCGGCCGCTCGATGGCGCGCACGCCGCGCTCGATCGCCGACTACGACGCGATCTTCGATCCGATCCGCCAGGCGCGCGAGGAAAAGAGCGGCAAGCAGCTGGGCGACCCGGTCAAGGCCGCGCGCGCGATGCTGGTGGCGATCGACGCCGAGCAGCCGCCGGCGCATCTGCTGCTGGGCAGCGATGCACTCGGCTTGGTGCGTAGCAAGTTGTCGGCGATGGAAGATGAGATCGGTGCCTGGGAAGGCGTGACGGTCTCGACCGATGGTTGAAGACAGACGAAGCGCGCGATCCATCGCGCGCTTCGCCTTCAATCCGGCGCTGGGAGATTGAAGGGCTTGCCCGGCGTATGCACCCAGGCCGCGACGACCTTCGCTCCTGCCGGGCCGGCCGTCGTCACGTGCACGACATCGGCCGGCAGTTGGAAGGTTTCGCCGGCGCGGAATCGCCTGGGCGGCTGCCCATCGACACGCACCGTCACCTCGCCCTCGAGCACGTAGCAGAGCTCCGGCCCGCTCGCCTTGTGACGCGGCTTGCTCGCGTTGGGCGGAAACACGGCCACGCCCATTCCCATCTCGCGATCGGTGTCCGGCACGGGAACGCGTTGCAGCACGACCGTTTCTCGGGCCTCGGGAGGCGCCGCGTCGGCCGCCTGCAACATCACCAGTGCCGCGAGCATCGACACGCCGTGGCGGATATGCCTCGTCGTTGCGCTTCGCATGATTACTGCCCGGCTCTATCGAGCGCGGTCAGGATCCGGTACGCGGCGGCGACGCGGTCCTCGATCGGATAGCTGCGATTCGCGAGGATCACGATGCCCATCCGCTTGGCGGGCACGAACGCGACATAGCTCGAGAAGCCGTTGGTGGAGCCCGTCTTGTTGATCCAGACATCATCCCGCGGCGCCTCGGGCGGACGGATTTCCGTCACCTTCATGCCCTTGAAGATCATCGCCGGGCCGTTGCCGGTCAGCAGCGTCTTCAGCGCGACCGGATAGGGATACTGCTCCCAGATCAGGTCCTGCGTCATGGGCCCGGCCTGGAAGTAGCCGGTATGCGTCTGCGTCACCGCGCGTTGCAGCGACGCTTCGAGCGGGATCAGCTTCATGTTGCCCTGCATGAAGTGCAGCAGGTCGCCGGCCGTCGACTTGACGCCATAGGCCTCCCGTCCCACCACCTCCATCTTCATGCGGATCGGCTTGCCCGCGGCCGTATAACCTTGCGCGTAATCGGCCTCGCGCGCGGCCGGCACGTCGATGAAGGTGTTCTTCAGGCCCAGGCCCGGAAACAGCCGCCCTTCCATCAGGCTGGTGGAATCCTGCTGCAGGCGGTTCGCGGTCAGGATGCCCAGCGTCCCGATGCTGATGTTCGAGTAGGTGCGAAAGGTGCCCGGTGCATGAGCGGCATGCCAGTGCTTCAGGTAGCTGATCAGCTCGGCTTCGTCGTGGACGTCGTCAGGCACCTGGATGGGCAGGCCGCCGGCCGTATGCGTGCCGAGATCGAGCAGGCGCACCTTGCCGAAATCGCTGCCGCTCAGCGGCGGCAGATAGGTTTCCACCTTGTCGCTGAGCGACAGTTGCTTGTCGACCTCGGCCAGCGATGCCAGCGTGGCCGTGAAGGTCTTGGATACCGAGCCGAGCTCGAACAGCGTCGCGTTCGTGACGGGCCGGCCGCTTTCCTTCGACGCCACGCCGTAGTTGAAGACGTGCGCCTTGCCGTCCACCACCACGCCCACCGCCATGCCCGGGATCTGCTTCTCCGTCATAAGCGGACGTATGGTCTCGTCCACCACGGCCTGGACGCGATCGGCGGCCGCGAAGGCCGTGTCGGCGATACCGAGCATCGCGCCCGCGGCGCAGAACAGAACCGCCTGGGTCATGGCGGGCATCATCTTGCTGAACTTCATCGTGTGGCGTCCTTATCGAAAGCTGGGCTGAAGAGCCGCCACTATCGCGGTTTCGGGGCCAGGCGACAAACGATGATAAATTGTCCATTGCCCTAGAAAAACTTATGACATCCTCATGCGCCCCAATTTGCCCCTGAACGCGCTGCGCGCCTTCGAATCCTCGTCGCGGCACCTGAGCTTCACGCGCGCCGCGCAGGAACTGAACGTCACCCAGGCCGCCGTCAGCCAGCAGGTTCGCGCGCTGGAGGAACGGCTCGGCGTCAGCTTGTTCAAGCGCCTGCCGCGCGGCCTGGCGGTGACCGACGAAGGACTCGCACTGCGCCCCGTGCTCAGCGATGCCTTCGACCGCATCGAATCCGTGCTGCGGCAGTTCGAGGGCGGACACTTCCACGAGGTGCTGACAGTGGGTGCCGTGGGTACTTTCGCGGTGGGATGGCTGATGCCGCGATTGCGGTCCTTCCATGCGCTGCATCCCTTCGTCGAGCTGCGCCTGATGACGAACAACAACCTGGTCGACCTGGCCGCCGAAGGCCTCGATTGCGCGATCCGCTTCGGCGACGGCAACTGGCCCGGCACGCGCGCGCAGAAGCTGTTCGACGCGCCGCTCTCGCTGCTGTGCGCGCCGGACATCGCGCAGCGCCTGCGGGTGCCCGCCGATCTCGTCGGGGAAACGCTGCTGCGCTCCTATCGCGCCGACGACTGGATGAACTGGTTCGCGAAGGCGGGGCTCGCGCCGATGCCGGCGCGAGGTGCCGTGTTCGACTCGTCGCGATTGATGGTCGAGGCGGCGACGCAAGGCGCCGGCGTGGCGCTCGCGCCCGCCTCGATGTTCGCGCGAGACCTCGCCACGGGGCGCCTGGTGCGGCCGTTCGATATCGAAGTGCAGGCGGGCAGCTACTGGCTCATCCGGCAGAAGGGGAAGCCGGCCACGCCCGCCATGCAGTTGTTCAACCAGTGGATCGTGAAGCAGGCCGAGGAGGAAGGCGCGGCCGCATGAGGCCAAGCCGAGGTGCTAGCGTCATCGCCCATTGGCCGAAGCCACCATCGCGGCGATCGCCGTGTCCAGCGACGTGGTGCCGAACGCGCGCTCGCCGGCATCCGCCTCGACGTCGATGCGTCCCGCGTTGTGCGTATCGAACAGGTCGATGATCAGTTGCGCGTGCTGCTCGCTCGCACCGCCCTGGGCGAGGACCGACGCCCATTGATCCCGAGGCAGCGCCAGCGCCTTGACGGGGCGGCCGCTGGCCTTCTCGATCGATTGCGCGACATCGTTCGCGGTGACGCGTGCCGGCCCCTCGATGCTCACGATGCGCGTTGCCGCGGCGCTCGGCCCATCGCTCAGGAGACGCGCCGAAACCACGCCGACATCGCCCGCCGAGATGGTCGGGAAGCGCTTGTCGACGGGATCGTGGAAACTCGGCAGCACGCCGCTCGACAAGGCCACCGGCAACACGCGCGCCCAGTTCTGCATATGCTCCGCCGAGCGCAACAGCGTGAGCCTGGGCGACACATCCCGCAAGGCTGCCTCGAGATGATGGAACAGCTTCGTGATGCCGGTATCGGCGTCGAGCTCGGCGCCGTAATCGGACAAGGCCAGCACGTGCAGATGGCGATGCGCGGCCAGCACACGCGCGGTGACGTCGATAGTCTTGCGCATCGTGTCGGCTGGGCGCGCATCGTCCCGTGGCAGCGGAACCAGCACCTGAACGGCCTGCGCGCCGTCCAGCGCACGATCGAGCGCTGACTGATCGTGCAGATCGGCGAGCACCACCTCGCAGCCGACGCTCGCCAGCGCGGCGCCTTGCGCCGCATCGCGCACCACGGCCCGCACCGGCAGCGATGCCTGCCGCAATGCCGTCGCCGTGGTTTGTCCGACTTTTCCCGCCGCGCCAAGGATCACGTACATCGTTCGACTCCTGTTTCATTGGGGAGGAATCGAGCGTATCGCAGCATCACGGGCGATTCGCGCAGGAACGGATGCTGATCAGCAGGAATGGATGACGGCCGCGCGGCGCGGCGCGGCGGCAGGCCAGCCGCCGGGGATCGATGCATAATGCGCGAAACCGTGGCTGCCGAGGTGCCAACCGTGAATGCGATCAACCCTGCCGAGAGATTCCAGGCCGGTGCGCGCGAGCGCCTGCTGTCGAGCGACCGGCTCGGTTGGTCTGGCTTCGGCGCCGAGCTGGTCGGCATCGGCGCGGGCGTGCATCGCGTGCCGGCGGCGGCCGAGCATCGCGTCGGCATGCATATCGGCGCGCCGGTGAGCGCGCATTGCCGCTGCGACGGCCGCCGGTCCTCGCGCATCCAGAGCCAGGGCGACGTCGACGTGATTCCGGCCGGCCTCGACGGCCAATGGGCCGACGATGCAAGCTGCACGATCCTGCGGATCGCCTTCACCGAGGAATTCGCGCAACGCACGCTGTCACGGCTAGATCGACGCGGCGCCGTCGCGCGGATCACGCCGCGTCTTCAGTGGCGCGATCCGCGTTTCCAGCATCTCGCCTGGGCCCTGCGCGCAGAACTCGAAGCGCCGTTTGCGTCCGACGCGCTTTATGCGGAAAGCCTGGGCGTGGCGATGATCATCCGGCTCGCGGATGGAGATGAGGACTCAGCTTCGCGATCGACCAAGCCAGCCTTGAACCGAAGCGCTGCGATGCGCGTGATCGACTATATCGATGCGCATCTCGACCGGAGCCTGACGCTCGCCGAGCTGGCCGAGGTTGCCGGGCTCAGCGTGCCGCATTTCAAGTTGCTGTTCCGGCGAACGTTCGGGACGCCCGTGCATCGATTCGTGGTGGAGAAGCGCGTCGAGCGCGCGAAGCGGCTGCTTCTACAAGGCAAGCTTCCGGTCAGCCAGATCGCGCTCGATTGCGGCTTCGCGCATGCGAGCCATATGGCGCACTGGATGAAGCGCATGCTGGGGGTGACGCCCAGGGAGATCCTCAAGGATATCCAGCAAGCGTGAGCCGGCAGCGGCACGAGCCGCTTGCGCCGTCATGTTCCTGAATGCTTGAGGCAGTAGACTCACGCGATCCGACCGACACGGTCACACGGAGACTCCATGCAACGCATTCGACATGCCTTGTGCGCATTCGCCCTTGCCCTGCCCTTCTGCGGCGCGGCGCAAGCCGACATCATCGATTCGTGGAAGTCGGTTCCGACGCCCCCGCCGCCGGTGCTGAAGTCGGTTTCCGTCACCGATCCCGCTCACACCGCGCTCCTGCTGCTCGATTTCGATGTCAGCACCTGCAACGAGAAGGAGCGCCCCGATTGCGCCGCCTCGCTGCCGGCCGTCGCCGGCCTGCTGGAGAAAGCGCGCCACGCGAACCTGATGACCGTCTATACGCTGACCAGCACCGGCACGCTCGCCGCGGTACCGCCAGCCATTGCCGCCAAGGGCGACGAGAAGGTCGTGCAATCCGGCGTGGACAAATTCCTCAACACCGATCTCGAGGCCGCCTTGAAAGCGAAGGGGATTCAGACCGTGATCATCGCCGGCACGGTGGCGCACGGCGCCGTGCTGTTTACCGCGAGCGAGGCGGCATTGCGCGGCTTCAAGGTCGTGGTGGCAGTGGACGGCATGTCGAGCAAGGAATCGTTCGGAGAACTCTCGACGGCCTGGGTCCTGGCCAATGCGCCGGCCAATGTGAGCAAGAACATCACGCTGTCGCGCTCGGGCATGATCGGGTTTCCTCAATGAGCGGCATAAGGCGGAACCCCGAAGCCTGACTCATTCGGCCGGCTGATTGTCGGTAAAGAAATCCACCAGGCTCCAGGGCGCCTCGGCGCCGAGGCAGATCTCGGCGAGCATCGGTTCCGCCTGCTCCGCCTCGGCCGCGCTGCGCGGGAACAACTCCCGTTCATACGCCGCCAGCGCCGCCTCGATATCGTCCGGGCTCGCGGCAATCGCCTGCGCCAGCAGCGCGCCATCGAACATCGCCAGGTTCGCGCCCTCGCCCGAAGGGATCATCAGATGCGCCGCGTCGCCCAGCAAGGTCACGCCCGGCACGCGATCCCAGCGATGCGCGCTCGGCAGTGAATACAGCGGCCGAGCCACCGGCGCCGAATCACCTGCCGTGATCAGGGCCGTCAACGCCGGCGCCCAGCCCTCGAATTCACCGGCAACGGCAGCCCGCGCCGCCGCCGAATCGGAGAAATCGATCGCATCGATCCACTCGCGAGGTTTGTTCAAGGCCACATAGGCATGCAACACCCCCGCCGGTTCGCGATGCGCGAAGATGCCCCGGCCCGGCGCCAGCGCGAACAGCGCGCCGCCGCCCACGGCTTCCGCGCTCGCCGGATGGCGCGCATCGCTATCGAGCAGGTAGGTTTCGACGAAGCTCGTGCCCGTGTACTCCGGCTTCGCGTCCGACAGCAGCGCACGCACCCTGGACCACGCGCCGTCGGCACCCACCAGCAGGTCACAGCTCGCCTCCGTGCCGTTGACGAAGCGCATCCGATGCCGGCCACCATCAATCGGCACCACCTCGTTCAGCTTGTGCCCCCATCTCACCGCGCCTTCCGGCAACGATTCCAGCAGGATCCGTCGCAACTCGCCGCGCAGCACTTCCGGGCGCCCGCCCGTGCCGTCATCGGCTTGCTCGTACAGCAGCACGCCATCCTTGTCAAACACGCGCGAGGCCTGCCCGCCGGGATGGATCAGCGCCACAAAGGCCTCATATAGCCCCGCCGCACGAAGCGCGACCTGCCCGTTGTGCTCGTGGATATCGAGCATGCCGCCCTGCTTGCGCGCCTCGGCCGATACATCGGCCTCGTAAACCGTCGCGGCGATGCCGTGGACATGCAGCACCCGCGCCAGTACCAAGCCACCCAGCCCTGCTCCGATGATTGCAATGGAAGTCGTCATCCTGACCCTCGTTGATTCGCGACAACAGGTTCATCATGAACCGTCGCATGGAACGTCATTCCATGGCAATCTTGGAACAACATTCCATAGAGGTCAAGATCCGGCATGGCCACCCAGTCACGCAGCCCGCAGCGACGCGAATCCTCGTTGTCGCGAGAACAGATCATCGAGGCGTCGATCGAGATCCTCGACAATGCCGGGGAAAGCGGCCTGACCTTCCGCGCGCTGTCGCAGCGCCTGGCCACCGGGCCGGGCGCGATCTACTGGCACGTCGACAACAAGCACGACCTGCTGAGCGCCGCCTGCGATGCCATCCTGGCCGGCGCGATGGCGCCGCCCTCGCGCCGCGTCTCGCCGAAAACGGCGATCCGCACGCTCGCGCTGAGCCTGTTCGACACGATCGACGCGCATCCCTGGATCGGCTCCGCGCTCAACCGCGTGCCGGGCCAGTTGCCGATGGTTCGCATGCTGGAGCGCATCGGCCAGCAGGTTCGCGCGCTGGAGGTGCCCGAACGCGCGCTGTGGAGCACCGTCCAGGCGCTGCTGAGCTACATCCTCGGCGTGAGCGCGCAGAACGCGGCGAACGCGCGGATCGCGCAGGAGCTGGACGTCGAGCGCGCCAGCTTCCTCGACGAGATCGCCACCGCCTGGTCCGAGCTGGATCTCGAAACCTTCCCCTTCACCCGCAGCCTGGCCAAGCAAATGCGCACGCACGACGATCGCGAGGATTTCCTGGCCGGCATCGACCTGATCCTCGCCGGCATCGAGACGAAACGGGCACGCTGAGCCTTTCTCCGAAGCCATGCAAAAAGGCCTGCTCATCGAGCAGGCCTTCGTTCTTTCACGTGCAAGCAGGCATCAGTGCCCGAGCGATTCGATCTTCTCGCCGCCCGGCGCCGCCTGTTGCGGCCGCACGCTCTGCTTGACCAGCAACGCGACGCAGGACACCAGCCCCGCCACCGCGATGGTCGCGAACACGTTCGCGAACGAGACGTGCCGCGCGGCCAGTTCCGCCACCAGGAACGAGCCGGCGATGCCGCCGAAGCGCCCGATCCCGAGCATCCAGGCCACCCCGGTGCCGCGCCCGGCGGTCGGGTAGAAGGCCGCGGCCAGCGCCGGCAACGAGGACTGCGCGGTGTTCATCAGCACGCCGGCCAGGAACACGATCAGCACCAGCGCGCCGACATTGCCGGCCGCCTGCCCGATGAAGTAGACGCTCACGGCCGTCAGCGCGTAGCAGACGGCCACCACGCGATTCGCATTGAAGCGGTCCATCAGCACGCCGCTCAGCACGGCGCCCACGCCGCCGAGGGGGAACAGCGCCGAGATCAGCGTGGCCGTCTTCGGCGCGAGCCCGGCATCCTTGAGCAGGATCGGCATCCAGTTGATCGAGGCGT
Source organism: Burkholderia sp. Ax-1720 (assembly GCF_011753035.1). Taxonomy (NCBI): domain Bacteria; kingdom Pseudomonadati; phylum Pseudomonadota; class Betaproteobacteria; order Burkholderiales; family Burkholderiaceae; genus Burkholderia; species Burkholderia sp. Ax-1720. Next base: position 23,983 of record NZ_VWWK01000018.1, read on the forward strand.
AGAAGATCACCAGGCCCATGAAGTAGGCGATCCACAGCATCACCGAGCCGACGATGTACTGGCGCGACAGCACCACCGCCGCGCCCTTGCCGCCGGTTTGCGGCGCCGTCTCCGTCATCACGAAGGAGCCGGCCTGCATCGCCGTGGCCGAGACGCGCGCCAGCGTCTCGCGAATCCGCTCGAGCGGCTTGCCGGTCGCCACCATGAAACGCACCGATTCCGGCATCTGCGCCAGCAGCGCGACCACCAGCACCAGCGGCGCGATCCCGCCCAGCATCAGCACGCTGCGCCAGCCGAACTGCGGGATCATCCAGGCCGCCAGGAAACCGCCGAACGCGGCGCCGAGCGGGAAGCCGCAGAACATCAGATTGATCACGGTGGCGCGGCGCTTGTCGGGGCAGAACTCGCCCATCATGGTGACCGCGTTCGGCATCGCCGCGCCCAGGCCGACGCCCGTCACGAAGCGCAGCGTGGTCAGCTCGCCGATGCTCGACGAGAACGCCGAGCCCAGGCAGGCCACACCGAACAGCAGCACCGAGCCGATCAGCAGCGCGCGCCGCCCGAGCCGGTCCGACAAGGGCCCCGAGGCCAGTGCCCCGCAGGCCAGGCCGAACAGCGCCGCGCTCAGCACCGGCGCCAGATCGGGCTTGCTCAGGTGCCACTCCGACAGCAGCGAGGGCGCGATGAAGCCGATCGCCGCGGTATCGAAACCATCCAGCAGCACGATCACGAAGCACATCAGGAAGATGAGCCATTGGAACGCGCCGAACGGCTGTTCGTTGATGAACGTCTGCACGTTCACGACGGGGCTACGACTCATCGCAAGTCTCCTGCGGCGGTGGGCGGACTGCGCCGCCTCGGTCACGTTGATCGGCTCGACATGGCGATAAATTCGCCTGACGAACAATGGTTCCAAAGTTGAACACTGTAGTGTTGCAACGCAAGATCGGTCAACGCGGGGTACTACCAATGCCAATCGTCATCATGCAGAAAGCCCCTTGTCGGCTTCGGCCGGCAAGGGGCTAGCGATGGCTTTGCGAGGGTCGAGGCGCCCGCCGGCGCCGGGCTTTACCGACCCGCGATCGCTCAGTTGTCGATCAACCCCAGCCGGATCAGGCTTTCGGCGCTGGCGACGATCGCGTCCTCCTGCGAGCGCGGCGCCCAGCCCAGCAGGCGGATGGCCTTCTCGCTGGTGACGTTCATGTCCACGCCGAGCAGCGGGAGCAGCCCCTTCATGGCCGGATTGCCGAGCACCACCTCGTCGGGCAGCAGCGCCGTCGGCACCTTGCTGGCGGCCTCGCCCAGCCGTTCGCGCAGCACCTTGGCGACATCCGCCATCCACAGGCTCGCGCCGCCGGTGGCCAGGAAGCGCTCGCCCTTGGCGGCCGGCTCGGTCATCGCCAGCAGGTGCAGGCTGGCGACGTCGCGCGCGTCGACGAAACCCGAGTTGATCCGCAGATAACCCGGCTGCCCGTTCAGCAGGTTCCTGATCAGGTGGATCGAGTGCGAATAGTCCGCGCCCAGCACCGGGCCCACCACGGCCACCGGATTGACGGCCGACAGTTCGAGGCCGCCGCCTTCGCGCGCGATGAAATCCCAAGCGGCGCGTTCGGCCAGCGTCTTCGACTTCTGGTACGGCGCGATATGGCCGTCCACGTCGCTCCAGTCGGTTTCGTCGAAGGGGCGGCGGTGATCGGCACCGTGCCCGGCGCCGATCGCGCCGAATGCCGAGGTCAGCACCACGCGGCGCACGCCGTTGTCGCGAGCGGCGCGCAGCACGCGCAGGTTGCCCTCGACGGCGGGGCGGATCCAGGCCTGCTCGTCCTCGTTGGCGTATTCGCCCGAGGGCGTCGGCGAGGCGCCGTGCATCACGTAGGCGCAGCCGCTGGCGGCTTCGTCCCAGCCCGCGTCGTCCGCCAGGTCGGCCACCACGAAGGAGAGCCGATCGCCGGCCTCGACGCCGCCCGCCGCGAGCTGCCGGCGCACTTCCGCCTCGCGCGACAGCGAGCGGACCGTGGTGCGCACGCGATAACCCTGTTCCAGCAAGGCCAGCATGCAATGCTGGGCGATGAAGCCGGTCCCGCCGGTGACCAATACCAGATCCTTGCTCGTGTCCGGCTGCGGAATTTCCTGATTCGACGACATGACAGCGCCTTCCCTTGATAACGATGAACCGCCAGCTTAAGGCGCCGCCTCCGGACGGAGAATACTTGAAAGTGCGTTTTACTTGCGCGATAGTGCGGACATGACTTCAGATCCCCTCTCCGACATCCTCAAGCTGGCCAAGGCGGAATCGCTCGTCACGGGCGGTTTCTCGGCCGGCGCCCCGTGGGCGATCCGGTTTCCGGCGCCTGCCTCGATCAAGTTCTTCGCCGTGATGCGCGGGCATTGCTGGGCCTGCTTCGAGGGTGAGAGCGAAGCCCTTTACTTCGAATCGGGCGATGTGGGGCTGTTGTCGGCGCGGCGCTCCTTCGTGCTGTCCAGCGATCCGTCGTTGGAGCCGGTCGATGCGATGAGCCTGTTTTCCGGCGCCGGCAAATCGACGGCGGTGATCGGCGACGGCCAGGATTTCACGCATATCGGCGGGCATGTGCTGCTCGATCCCGAGGGCGGGCGGCTGCTGACCAGTGTGTTGCCGCCGTGGATCCGTATCCAGGCGGCGGCGCCGCAGGCTGCTGCGTTCAGGCAGTTGCTCGCGCAGCTTGTCGAGGAACGTTCGGATCCGCTGCCGGGTACGCAGCTGGCATCGGCGCATCTGGCTCAGTTGCTGTTTATTCAGATCCTGCGTGCCCATATGGCGAATGAGGAAGCGCTGCCGGCTAGCTGGTTTCGGGTGATGTGCGATCGGCGGATTGCGCCTGCGCTGACGTTGATGCATGGCGAGCCGGCGCGTAATTGGCGGCTCGATGAATTGGCCGAGGCCTGCGCGATGTCTCGTACCACGTTTGCGCTGCGCTTTCGGACGGCGGCGGGGGTGGCGCCGTTGAGTTATCTGGCCGATTGGCGCATTCGTTTGGCGGAGCGGGCGTTGCGGGAAAGTAGCAGCTCGGTGGCGCAGATCGCGGAATCGGTTGGGTATACCTCCGAGAGCGCGTTTAGTAACGCGTTCAAGAAGGCGACGGGGCAGTCGCCTAGGGGGTATCGGAGTATTGCGCGGCCGGCTGGTGCGACTGATACGACGGAAGGGGTGAGTGCCGAGCTCGAAGCGGTAAAAACCGAGTGAGAGACACGGCAGGCGTAGGGCGTCGGAATATCTGCAACCGGGTAGGCAGACAATCAACGACTTACGGCCGGTCCCATCACAGGTGTCCAGGCGAGACCGTCAGAGTTCATGCGAATGGCCTGCTGCCGCGCGGAAGTAGCGGCATAGCGTTGGATGCGATTGGCTGTAGCCGACCCGAATCTGACATTGCAGCCTATCCAGAGCAGACGTTCACTGCAGCGGATCGAGACGGTCACTGGTCGGAACCGCTGGCAGTTGATCACGAATCGAGGGCACGCCGTGCTAACCAATGGCCCAATATCGCAGCCAAGAACGCAAATATCGCGATTCGCACGCCCAGTCGCATCGCGCTTAAACGATTATGCTCTGCGCTTTTCTGTGTAAGATCGAAGATTTCACGCTCCCCCGACTTCATGTGCACGATTTGATTACGGCAATACGCCACCTGTGCTCGAGATCCAGATGACAGCCCATCGAACATCAGCAGTGGAAAAGTTCCCCGATGATGTCCAGTCCCTCCCGCCAGCAGCAGAGAATTTCCACCACTTAGAAAGTTTATCCTCTCACCACCAAAACCATACTCTATATCGAGTATCCCGTCATAGCTCGATTCTTGACAAGGCAAGCCAATGGGGGTGGCTATCCAGCCCAAGTACGAAAATGATAATGCAGCAACCCCGCACAATATGCCGCACAAGCAAATAAATATTCCCAATATTTTCATTGCATTAAATCCAGAACAAGACCTCACTACAAACTCAATGGACTTGCCCGGAGCCTCGCACCGGGGGCCTTCGATAGGCAGGCAGCATCCAAGCATGGTGAGATTGTCAGCGATTCGCGTCCTGTTGTCGAAGGTCGCCTTGTGGTCGGAAAATGCCCGGCGGGCAATCATCACGAGAAGTCAGGCATCTCCAGACGGGGTCGGCGACGAGGTGGCCTGGTCCATTGCAGCAACGCCGTAGCGACGAGTCCCACCGCTCCCGTGTACGCAATCATCACGGACCACGGAAACGGTGTGAACCTGAAAGGAGCAGGCATGTATTTGACTAGTGGCGTGCTCGTTGTTACGTAGAGGAGCAATTGGCCAGTCATCGAAACAGAGAAGATCATCAAGGTCATGCCGCAGTTCCACGCCCGCTGGCTCTTGGGCGAAAGCGCAACTCCAATCAGAAGCGCAATCGCCGCGGTGATAAGAAGACTCATAGGGCGTCCGTGCGGCATTAGGAGCGGTAGCCAGCCTGTGCGGCTTGCCGCGAAAGACATTGCAAAAAAATGAAGCAGGCAGGACGCACCGAGAATGCCAATTCGAATCAGATCCCGTATCGTGCGTGTCGGCGGCATATGGCGACCACCCTCCAGAAATTCTCGACTCCGCTTGCTGTACAGAAGCGCAACAAACAAGCCGGTGAAGGGCAGCGAAATCAAAACGACGAGGCGAACCGGAAGCAATATCGTCAGCGCGATACTCGTGAATGTCATCCATACATAGAGTGCTCGGCCCCAAGCACGTCGACGACATAAGGCGACACTCGCGACCAGACTTCCGACGGCAGAAACAATCCAGATGGCGTCGCACATCAACATCTGCCACGACATCGCCAATTTTAATGTCGACCATGAGCGTGACCACAGCAACCCCACGTAAGCGAACACCTGCAGCGCGTACACGCTTTGCAACATCAGTGCACAGGCGATCACTCTAATCGTTGTGTATCGTTTGGGAAAAATCGAAGTCATGCCGATGTGGTAGTAATTTTTTAGCAAAGCCGGGTAGCATAGCTTGGATCACGCGCGAATTGTGCCCTATGCATGACCTAGCCGAAGACCGATACAACAAGATTGTCGACGGCAAAGGCTCCGCTGTCGAAGGCCCGGTTGAATCCGCAGCGACCTTGGAAATTCGGCGCTGCGTACCGGCCATACGCTGCAGTATCAACTGCCAACCCGGCGTGGTCGGTCAGACTGCTTGCGGATTCAACCCGTCGATGGAACATACTTGGAGGCAGCGGGCGATCTCCTTCATGTCGCGATGTGCCCCCTCCCCCCGCCTTACCAGGGTGATTTCCTCTCCCTCTTCAAGTCGCCGCAATCTCTACAGTAATTTCCGGTTCGGACGGAGATGCAACATCAACGACGTGATTCAGACAATACGCAGCCCAATGCCTGTAAGGGCCTGGATGGTCATCGCAGGCCCATGACGCCTTGCGCATGTAGCTGAGATATTCCGAGCGAACGTATTCCCTGAAGAGTTTCCCTGACCCGTCGGAGGTCTCGGGTTCCCCCGACGCGTAGCTCTCTCGTTGACAACAGAGTACGCAATGTAGCTAGACCAGCGGATATCAAATATGCGACATCCAGGCAGATGCTCGATCGCGCGCGCTCCCTTAAGTATGTCGGTCAATTCAGGGGGTGAATCAAAGCCGAGCTTTGCCGAGTCGACGGCACCACCTTCGGTTGCCTCCAGAAGGACAAGTCGTAATGTCCCGTCGTCCAACTGGCCGATACCTCTGAGATAGAGATATCGGCAGTCCAAAAAAATATCTGTCAGTTTTGACATAGTGTTCGGAGCTCCCGGCGAGAATCGGGTCGATTGTTAACGTGGTGTCGACTGTGGGGCTGTTCGTTCCTGGCCGGAAGCCAACAAATGCCGCAGGCTGCTCCCAACCCGTTTCCGCCCTTCCACCAACGACCAATCAAAAGCCCCTCGCCACCCGATTTCCACCAACGCCACCCCACTAAATCGCTACAATCGCGACCTCCCCCCATCGACAGCATCGAATTCGAAACATGCTGACTTCCTATTTCTGGAGCGGCGACGCCATCCGCAGTCGACGCGTCAGTGACATCGTTCTATCAGGCACGGTCGACGTGCCTGTTCCCTCCGCACGCGTACTCGCGGATTGGGAAAGGGAAACATCGTCGCGGCTCGTACTGGAACCTGGGGATGTCGAGGCAATGCCTTTGGCGCGAACGCAAGCGCGCTGGCCGGACTACAAGCGCTGCGTGCAGGCGATGTCCGACTGGACATGCGCAATGGGACTACCCACCGTGCTTGCTTCCAGCGACGTAGCCCTCATGGCGTGTCGTGGCGCGAGGTACCACCATGACGGTGCGCAATATGGCGGCGCGGCCTTCTGCAATCTCTTCCTGAGCGAGGACCGCGGGCTGGACTTGCATTTTCCCTCTACGGGCCATCGCATTCCTCTGACCCGGGGAACAGCCGTGATATTCGACACGGGCCAGCCTCATGGCGTCATCCAGCGCCACAGTAGCGGCTTTAACGCGGTCGATTTCGCGCCGGACCAGGATTGCATCCAGATATTCCTGACTTGGGAGCTTCCCATCGAAGACGCCCAGGTAGGGCAAGCGCTCGAGGTCGTCTTCGACGTTGCCCCAGCGACCGCGCTGCACCTGGATGAGGAGCAGGTCTGGTCGAACGGCGCACCGGCCGCAGTGTGCCCGGAATCTGGTCGCTGGCACCGGCTTGACTAATTGTTCGGGTCACATCTCGGCGTTACCGTCGCATGCTCAACAGACCTCTGTTCAGCACGATAGCTGGCCAAGCGAAAAAGTCGTCACTTGACCGAACAGAACACTGGCACGACGATTTCTTCACCCCGTTGCGCAGGCAGGACCGGAACGTGCCGACGCTACGCGTGCTGATGCAGCACTTGATCGATTCTTTCAAGGAAAGCGAAGCGCTTTTCGATGCCTGAGGGTTCGGTGCGCCGAGCCCGCGGATCGCTGATCGGTCCGGTGCAGCCGCGTCGCATGCGCCGCTTCGCCCTGCTGCTCGTCCCGCCTCGCGCCACGGCGGTGCGCACGCACCATGCCGAAGCATCCACGCACCGCCAGGGCGATTCCACCCTCGCGCGCTAAAGCCCCACGCGACGCTGCCGTTAGTCAGGGAGCGAGCGCGCGCGGACTTCGCGATGACGCTTCCAGACACGCCGCCTTCCCGCATGGAGCTCGGCGGCAACCCTCGGTGTCATCCTGGCGCATGCGATGCAACACAACCTGTTCTTTCGGCTGCTCGGGCGCTTGCGGGTCGGCCGCAAGCTGCTGCTGATCTACCTGCTCGATCTGAGCGCGGTCGTCTATATCAGCGGCATCCTGATCCACGAGAAATACATGTCGATCGATTTCTCGCAAAAGGAGATCGTCGGCAACGCCTATCTGGCCAGCGTGCGCGAGGCGCTGGTGGACGTCGCCACGCTCGGCGCCGATGGGCGCCTCGGCATGCGCGAGATCTCGCGCACCGAAGCCGCGCTGTCCGCCGCCGAACAGCAATACGGCGCGGGGCTGCAAAGCGGCGAGCTGAACGCACGCGTGCGCGCCGCGCTCGACGCGCTTGCCCACACATCGCCGGTGAATCGCGCCGGGGCCCTGCGCGATGCGTTCACGGCCTGCCGCGATCTGATCACGCGGGTAGGCAACCAGTCGAACCTGATCCTCGACCCCGATCTCGACAGCTATTACTCGATGTCGCTGTCCGTGCTGCGCTACCCCGCGCTGCTCGATGCGGTGAACGGCATCGGCCAGCGCCTGCGCGAAGGCACCGACGATCCCCGGAGCCGGCGCGAGTTGAGCACCCGTTATCTCGTGCTCGAAGGCCAGCTCGACGCCGTCGCGCAGGGGCTGCGCTCCGACTTCGCCGAGGCGGGCGCCGCCAACGCCGGCGTACAGCGAATGCTCTCCGCGCCGACCGGGCAGCTGCTCGCGGCGATCGAGGCCTATCGCGACGCCGCGCGCCTGGTAGTGGCGGCGGGCGGCGCCGACGCCGCCTCGCGCGCGACCGCCGACGCGGCCCAGCAGGCGCTGGTGGCTCGCGCGGGCGACGCCTGGCGCGCCACCGGCGCCGAGCTCGACACACTGCTGCACTCACGCGTGAGCGCGCTGTTCTCACGCATGTGGCTGCACCTCGGCACCGCGCTGTTCCTGCTCTGCGGCATCCTCTCGATGGTCTACCTGGTGGCCCAGCAGATCTCGCGGCCGCTGCGCCAGCTCGCGCGCGTGATGGACACCGTGCGCCGCACGGGCGACCACGGCCTGCGTGCCACGTGGCACAGCCAGGACGAAATCGGCCAGCTCGTCAGCGGGTTCAACGACATGCTCGCGCAGCTCGATCACGAACGCGACGTGCAGAAGGAGCTCGCCGCCAGCGCGCGCGCCGCGCAGGCACAGCACGCGCTGGTGGAGGCCACGCCGGTACCGATGATGGTCACCGCGGTACCCGGCCACGAGGTGCTGCACGCCAATCATCCGGCGCTCTACTGGCTCAACGGCTGCACCTCGGACCCGTGGGCCTTGGGGCTCGATTCGGCGGTGCGCGCGCGCTTCTTCCAGCAGCTCTCCGATCGCGATGCCGTCGACCAGTTCGAGGTGCGCTGGAGGGCGAGCGAGGAACCCACCTGGGCCATGCTCTCGGCGCGCCGCCTCGAATTCCAGGGACGCGACGCGGTACTCACCGCGTTCACGCCGATCAACCAGATCAAGCTGATGGAGCAACGCCTCGAACTGTGGGCGAAGGTGTTCGAGGCTTCGTCGGAGGCGATCCTGATCCTCGACAGCGAGCGCCGCCTGCTGACCGCGAACGCCTCGTTCTATCGCGCCACCGGCTATCGCGCCGAGAAGATCAGCGGCACGCTGCCCAACTTCGTCCTGGCAAGCGGAAGCGACCAGCCGCTGATGTCCCGGCTCGCGGCGCTGGTGGACATCTCGAGCGTCTGGAACGGCGAGGCCGTGGTGCGCCGGCGCGCGGGCGGCGACTATCCGGCCTGGCTCATGATCAGCGCCGTGCGCGACAAGCACGGCGCCGTTTCCCATTACATCTGCACGCTGATCGATATCACCGACCGCAAGAAGAGCGAGGCGCGCATCCGGTTCCTCGCCGAGCACGACGTGCTCACCGAGCTGCCCAACCGCGCGCTGTTCACCAGGCGGCTCGGTGCCGCGATCGAGCAGGCGCGGCACAACGACAGCCGCGTGGCCGTGCTGTTCATCGATCTCGACCGCTTCAAGGACATCAACGACACGTTCGGCCATCACGCCGGCGACGGGCTGCTACGCTCGGTCTCGCAACGCTTGCTGCAGTCGGTGCGCGCGGGAGACACCGTGAGCCGGCTCGGCGGCGACGAGTTCACGGTCCTGCTCGGCGGCGCGGGCAGCGCGGCCGACGTGGCGCACCTGCTCGACGAACGGCTGCTGCCGCTCATGCAGGAGCCGCACCAGATCGGCGGCATGACGTTGCAGGTGGCGTGCAGCATCGGCATCGCGCTGTATCCGGATCACGGCGAGGACATCGAGACGCTGATGCAGAACGCCGATGCCGCGATGTACCGCGCGAAATCGGGCGGCCGCAATCTCGTCAAGTTCTTCTCGCCCGAGATGGCCGAAAGCGTGCGCCACCGTCTCGAACTCGAAACCCATCTGCGCACCTCGGTGGAGCGCCGCGAGCTGTGGCTCGAATACCAGCCCTGCGTGCAGGCCGCGACGGACGAGTTGCTGAGCGTGGAGGCGCTGCTGCGCTGGAAGCACCCGCATCTGGGCATGGTGCCGCCCTCGCAGTTCATCCCGATCGCGGAGGAAACGCGCCTCATCGTGCCGATCGGAGCCTGGGTGATCGACGAGGCGTGCCGCCAGATCGCGCGCTGGCGCGCCGCGGGCCTGCCCGAGATCCGCGTGTCGATCAACCTCTCGGTGGTGCAGTTGCGCGACGACGCGCAACTGGTCGACAAGCTGCGCGACGGTCTGAGGGCCCACGACGTCAAGCCGGACAGCCTCGAACTCGAAATCACCGAAACCGTGCTGATGGAGAGCGTCGATCACTATCTCGACACCGTCAACGAGATCCGCGCGCTGGGCGTGAAGCTCTCGCTCGATGATTTTGGCACCGGCTATTCGAGCCTCAGCTATCTGCATCGCTTCCCGCTCGACCGGCTCAAGATCGACCGCGCGTTCGTGAACGGCAGGCTCGATGCGCTCGCCGATCTCGCCGTGATCCGCGCCATCGTCGAGCTCGGCCACGAGCTGGGATTGCGCGTGGTGGCCGAGGGTGTCGAGCAGGCGCACGAGGCGAACGCGCTCAAGCGCATCGGCTGCGACGAACTGCAGGGCTTCTACTATGCCAGGCCGATGCCGAACGAAGCACTCGAGCAATGGCTCAGGACTCGCACCGCATCGCACGTCAGCGAAGCGGTCTGAGCGGGTGGCGCGATGGGCCGATGGAACGGAAAACGCCGGGGCACTCGGCAAGGAGGACATGATGCGAGGGGTATCGCCGTGCACATGACATTCGTGGTGTCCGCGATCTTGCTCGCCGGGATGGACTGGATCACCGCGAAAACCCGGGCAATCAAGTAAGCGAGTACCGCAACGAACTGCCCGTGGCGCCTGCCATCGGCAAGCGGCTGGCGCTCTCCGGTATTGACAGACTATTTTCGCCCATCTAGTTTACTGGACGCAATATCCAACAAACTGGAATGGCTACGATGAACGTCCACGACCGAATCGCCGAACGCCTGCGTGCCCTGCGCGATGCCCGCGGCTGGTCGCTCGAGACACTGGCCGAGCACAGCGGCGTGAGCCGCTCGAACATTTCCCTGATCGAACGCGGCCAGAGCAGCCCGACCGCCGTCGTGCTCGACAAGCTCGCCACCGCGCTGGCCGTGCCCCTCTCCTCGCTATTCGGCGAAAGCGGCGAGAGCGAAGCCCCCTCACCGCTAGCCCGCGCCGCCGATCAACCGCTATGGACCGACCCCGCCTCGGGCTACCAACGCCGCCAACTCTCGCCGGCACTGCGCTCGCCGATCCAGCTCGTCGAAGTTCACTTCCCACCCGGCGCGCGCGTCCACTTCGACACCAGCGCGCGCGACGCCGACATCCACCAGCAGATCTGGCTGCTCGAAGGTGTAATGGAGATCACCGCCGGCACCACCGTCTGGCGGCTCGAGGCCGGCGACTGCGTGGCGATGCGCCTCGACAGCCCGATGCAATTCCACAACCCCACGCGCCGGCCCGCCCGCTACCTGGTGGCACTGAGCACGCGCTGATCCGAGCCATCATGACCTCGCAAACCACGCCCGCCCAAGCCCCCCGCATCCGTCGCCTAGACGCCGACGAGGCCCGCGCGAAGATCCCCGAACTCGCCGAGGTATTGATCGACTGCGTCGAGGGCGGCGCCTCGGTCAGCTTCATGCTGCCGATCGCGCGCGACACCGCACTGCGCTTCTGGCAAGACGTGGCCGACGAGGTCGCGCTCGCGCGGCGCGTGCTGCTGGTGGCCGAGGATGCAGCCGGCATCGCGATCGGCACCGTGCAGATGATCACCGCGCAACCGGAAAACCAGCCGCATCGCGCCGATATCGCGAAGATGCTGGTGCACCGGCGCGCGCGCCGGCAAGGCGTGGGCGAGGCCTTGATGAAGGCCGTCGAGGCGATCGCGTCAGAGGAAGGAAAGACCGTGCTGGTACTCGATACCGTCACGGGAGGCGCCGCGGAGCGGCTCTATCGCCGCGCGGGCTGGCAGCGCGTGGGCGACGTGCCCGGCTTCGCGCTGATGCCGGATGGCGCCTTGTGCGGCACCACCTTCTACTACCGGCACGTCGCCGCGAGCTAAGCGCGCCTTGGGCTGAACGACCCAGCGCTCACAGCGTGGCCTCGCCCACCTGCACGCGGCCGCGCAACCGCTTGCGCAGCCAGAAGGTCCAGACCATCAAGCCGCCGAAGGTCACATAGCTGAGGATCGGCGTAACCACCAAGGTGCGCTCGATCGGCCAGTTCCAGGCGCACCAGCTACGCACGCTGCACTCGATCACCAGCCCGAGCCCCCACATCAGCGTGATGAGACGCAGGGCCGAACGCACCGACGCGCTGTCCTCCCACAAGCGCTCGAAGCGCTCCACGCCGCCCTCGCCTTCGCGCGCCACGGTGGCGCGCGTCAGGTAGTAGGTGATCGGCCGCTTGAACACCAGCGACACCAGGAACACCACGCCGATCGTGCCCGACACGAAGGACTCGCGCACCAGCAGCAGGCGCGGGCTGCCGCCGCCGGCCATCAAGGCGATCGACAGCGCGATGCCGAGCAGCGCGATGGCGGAGAGCGCATCCACGCGCCGCGTCCTGGCGAATTCGACGATGCCCCACAGCAGCGGCGGCACGGCCGAGGCATACAGCGCGCCCGATTCTCCCCAGCTCGGCAGGGCGAGCCGGTACACCACCCACGGCAGCACGAAATTGACGGCCAGCTCGGCGACGAAGGCAACGCGGATCTTCACGGGAGGGGAACCTCGCGGATAAAACAGGGCGGGGTCAGTATAAAGGCGAACGGCCACCGAGGTGGCCGTCGCATCGCCGGTGCCGCGCAGGGGCGACGAGGGGGATATGGTGCGCGGCGCCTACAGCGCGACCGGCGCGTTGCCGCGACGCGGCACGGCAACCAGCCCGCTGCGTTCGACCAGCGCGCCGAACAGCAGGCCGATGGTGGTCCACAGAATCGCCTGCATGCCGATCGCGGCGACGCGGAACTTCCACAGCACCACGGCCGGGAACGCGGCCGGCACCTCGTTGATGGTGGGCAGCGCGAACTGCACGGCGGCGATGATCGCGATATAGAGCAGCCCCGCCACGATCGAGGCATTCCACTGCCCCATGCGCGCGGCCAGCGAGCGCCGGAAGTTCAGCGAGAACACGCCGACCGCGATCGAGATCGCGATCATCAGGAAGAACAGCCCGGTGCGATAGCCGATGGTGTCCGGATCGCCCACCGAGGGCGGGTTCGCCGGGTACTTGAGGTTCGGCACGACCACCAGCGAGACGAAGGCGGCCGCCGCGAGACAGGCCGACAGCGTGCGCGGCTGGCGGCTGCCGATGCGGCCGTGCACGAAGGCGAAGGTCAGCGCGAACAGGCCGCCGAGCGCGGCGCCATAGACGATCACGCCGGTGCCGAGGCCGAGCCCGGCCTGCGTCGGCCGGCTGACGAGCTCGGGCTCGGGCGCCTCGCCCTTGGCCGCATCGATCTTCTCCTCGAAGGCGATGGCTCGATCGACCTGTGGCTCGCCGGCGAAACGGGCGAAGCCGAACACGAGGATCCCCGCGGCGATGCCGGCCAGCATCCCGCGTACCAACAGTTTTCCGACCATGGAGCCCCCGTCAGTGGCAGGGGAAGCCGAGCAGGTGGCGCGCGTCGTGCACGAACTCATGCACGTACATGCCGGGCACGATCGAGGTCGCGCCTTCCTCGGCGCCGACGAAGTACAGCGCCAGCAGCATCAGCAGGCCGCCGAACACGATCCACGGCATCAGCTCGCGGACGGGGATGGGCGCCGGCATGGCAACCGGCTTGAGGGTGGCTTCGGACATATTCGACTCTCCAGGGGATGACGCGCCCCGCTCGACAATGACTGTCAACGGAATGAAAGGATGCTCCATGTGCAGGTCTGGCTTCCGGGAAGGCCGGCTCCCCGGTTACAGTGGCGCGACCGCGCCGGCTTCGCACCGGCTTCCGCACATCGCAACGGCTGGATTCTACGCAAGATGGGCGGCGAACGGAAATCGCGCGCCGCCATGCCGGAGCGCCTCGCCGAACACAATGAAACGATGACGCTCACCGTCCGACTGATCTCTCACGCCGCGAATGCCGAACTGCGCGCCGGCAGCTTCCCCGACGACGCGCCGCTCGACGCACGCGGCCTGGCTGAAGCGGCACGCGCCGCCTCGCATTGGCGCTGGCCGCGCGAAGCCCGCGCGCTCAGTTCGCCGGCGCTGCGCGCGCGGCAGACCGCCGAGGCGCTCGGCCTGGATGCCGAGCCCGAACCCGCCCTCGCAGACCTCGATGCGGGCCGCTGGCGCGGCAGAAAATTGATGGCGATAGCGAACGACGCGCCGGAACAGCTTGAAGCCTGGATCACCGATCCGGCCGCCGCGCCGCCCGGCGGCGAATCGCATCTCGAGGTGCTGCGCCGCGTCAGCGCCTGGCTCGATGCGCTGCCGGCGAGCGGCAGTTTCGTCGCCGTCACGCACGCGGCCGTGCTGCGCGCCGCGCTCGCGCATGCGCTCGGCATCTCGCCCGAAGCGATGCTGCGTATCGATATCGCGCCGCTCGGCGGGATCGAATTGAAGCGCTCGCCGCGCGGCTGGATCGTGCGTCTCGACGACAAGCTGCCTTCGATCGCAGCGCAACACGATTGACGCCGCGCGCGCCGCTACCAGAACACAATGCGCGTCAGCGCCATGGTCAACGCAAGGGCAGCTTCACCGAGGATTTCAGCTCGCGCATCGACACGGTGCTGAGCATTTCCTTCACGCCGGGCAGCGTGCGCAGGCGGTCGAGCACGAATTCGGAATAGGTATCGAAATCCTCGGCGAGGATCTGCAGCAGGTAGTCGTGCGCGCCGGTGGTGTTGTGGCAGGCGATCACCTCGGGCATCGCCATCACGCCGGCCTCGAAGGCGCGGCAGACCTTCTGCGTGTGGTTGTCGAGCGAGATATTGACGAAGGCCACCACGCCGAAGCCGAGCATGCGGCGGTCCAGCATGGCCTGGTAGCCGCGGATCATGCCGCTCGATTCCAAGCGCTTCAGGCGCTTCCAGCAAGGCGAGGGCGACAGCGAAACCTGCTCCGCGATTTCGGCATTACTGAGTCGCCCGTTCTCCTGAACAATCTGAAGTATTTTCATGTCGGTCGCATCAATCTCGACGCTGCGACTGCCTTTATTCATCGATTGGCCTTTCGGGAAAGATCGTTCCAAATTATAGGATTTGCGGGAACGAAAAGGAACGAATATTCTGGCCGGGCAACTCTACACTGAGCGCAACTCCGCCGTCGCCCGACGCGGTTTGCGCGGTGACGCACGCGTTCGGGCGACGGCGTTCTCTCATTCAAAAGACGAGGGCTCTCACCATGACGTATTCGAACTATCACAAGAAGGATCTCAACGGACGCCCCCTGCATCCCGAGACCCAGATGATGTCGTATGGCTACGATCCCTTCCTCTCCGAGGGTGCCGTCAAGCCGCCGGTGTTCCTGACCTCCACCTTCGCCTTCAAGTCCGCCGAGGACGGCGCCGAATTCTTCGACATCGTCTCGGGCCGCAAGCCGCTGCCCGAAGGCGAGGCGGCCGGCCTCGTCTACAGCCGCTTCAACCACCCGAACCTCGAGATCGTCGAGGATCGCCTGGCCCTGCTCGACGGCTCGGAAGCCGCGGCCGTCACCTCCAGCGGCATGTCGGCGATCTCCACCGTGTTCCTCGCCTTCCTGCGCCCGGGCGACCAGATCGTGCAATCGGTGCCGCTCTATGGCGGCACGGAAACGCTGATCTCGAAGATCTTCCCCGAATGGGGCATCGGCACCGAGGCGATCGAGAACGGCCTGTCCCCGCAGTCGATCCGCGACGCGCTCGAGACCGCCGCCAAGAAGGGCTCGGTGCGCCTGGTCTACATCGAGACGCCGGCCAACCCGACCAACTCGATCATCGACCTCGACGGCATGGTGGCGGAGATCGACGCCTTCGAGCAGCGTCACGGCTATCGCCCGATCTCGGTCTGCGACAACACCCTGCTCGGCCCGATCTTCCAGAAGCCGGCCGCGCATCGCGTCGATCTCTCGGTCTACTCGCTGACCAAGTACGTGGGCGGCCACAGCGACCTGGTGGCCGGCGGCGTGACGGGCAGCAAGGCGATGATCACCAAGGTGCGCTCGATTCGCGGCGCGTTCGGCTCGCAGCTCGATCCGCATTCCTCGTGGATGCTGCTGCGCTCGATGGAAACCGTGGTGCTGCGCATGACCCAGGCCACCCAGACGGCCAGCCGCGTGGCGCGCTGGCTGGTGGACAATCCGCACCAGAAGGTCGAGGTGTTCCACCCGGAAACCATCCTCGACGACGCCTACCAGGCGGTCTACAAGCGCCATTGCACGGGCGCCGGCTCGACCTTCGCCTTCGTGCTGAACGGCGGCCGCGCGCAGGCCTTCCGCTTCATCAACGCGCTGCGCCTGTTCAAGTCGGCGGTCAGCCTGGGCGGCTCGGAATCGCTGGTCTGCCATCCCGCCTCGACCACCCATTCGGGCGTGTCGGCCGCGGCACGCGAGAAGGCCGGCGTCAGCGAAGGCCTGATCCGCATCTCGATCGGCCTCGAACACGGCGACGACCTGATCGCCGATCTCGAGAACGCCTTCATCGCCTGCGCGAAGGCCTGAGCGCACGAAGTCATTTCACGCGGCGCGATAGCAGCGCCGCGCGAAACGAAAACGGCGCGACACGCTCACCGTGTCGCGCCGTGACGCGAACCGCATCGGGCGGGGTGAGCCGGAACCGGCCGCCCCGCCCTTTTCATTGCGGCATGCTCATTGCGCGGTCGCCGCGCGCGGGGTCCAGCCGGCCTGGTGGGCCGTGCCGTTGTCGGCGCTGCCTTCCTCGAGCGAGACGTTGCGCGTCTCGCGGCCGTTCACGAACCAGAGCAGCGCGGCCAGCGGGCCGGGCAAGGCCAGCAGCAGCAGCCCGATCAGCGCGGCCGAGGGCGTGCCGGTCGCCGCGTAGACGTTGGTCAGCATCAGCGGCGCCACCATCGCGCCGACCCGGCCCACCGCCACCGAGACACCGAGGCCGGTGGCGCGGATTCGCGTCGGCAGCACTTCCGAGGACACCACGTAGCCCGAGATGTAGGCCCAGGTCACGCCGAACTGGATCAGGCAGTAGCCGGCCACCATGCCCGGCAGCGTGTGCATCATGTAGATCAGCACGATCGCCGCCACCGTGAAGCTGTAGCTGACCAGCAGCGAAGTGCGCCGCCCCCAGGCCTCCACCAGCACCGAGGCGGTCAGCCCGCCGACCAGCGCGGCCGCGTTGCCGTAGACGTAGTAGAGCGGCATGTCGCCGGCCGGCACCTTCATGTACGGCAGGATCACCAGCGCCATCAGCGAGAGCACGCCATACACCACGGCGGCCTGCGAGAAGTTCAGCGCGCTGGCCAGGCCGCAGCGCAGCCGGTAGGCGCCGAACAGTTCGCGCACGTTGCGCCAGAAGGCCGGCTGCGAGGGCGTGAACAGCGCCGGCTCGTAGCGCTTGCGAGCCAGTTCGCGATTGGCCTCGCTCACGCCCGGGCGCTCGGCGCTGCCGGCGATCGCGGCGACGATCGCCTCGGCCTCGGCGATGCGGCCTTGCTGCAGCAGCCAGCGCGGCGATTCGGGAATCACGCGGCGGATCCAGAAGAACAGCAGCGCCATGGTGGTGCCGAGCCCGAAGCCCACGCGCCAGGCCACGTCGGCCGGCAGGTTGTTCAGCACGAAGTAGGAGATCGCGGCCGACAGCAGCGCGCCCACCGGGAAGCCCGACAGGATCAGCGAATCGGTCTTGCCGCGATGGCGGCGCGGGATGAACTCGCCCATCGTCGCGGTCACCGCCGAGTACTCGCCGCCCACCGCCAGCGCCGTCATGGCGCGGAAGAACAGGAAGGACTCGTAGTTCCAGGAGAAGATCGTCAGCACGCTGAAGCAGGCGTACCAGAGCAGGGTGGCGAGGAACAGGCGCTTGCGGCCGAAGCGGTCGGCCAGGTAGCCGAACGCGATCGCGCCCACCAGCATGCCGAACACCCAGATCGTCACGGCCAGCGAGCCTTGCGCCGAGCTCAGGTGCCACTGGCTCTTCAGCACGCCGAACACGCTGCCGATGATGTTGGTCTCGAACGAGTCGAGCGCCCAGCCGACGCCGAGCGCGGCGACCAGCAGCGTGTGGAACCAGGTCCACGGCATATTGTCCAGACGCGACAGCGCATCGGTCCGCACGGGTTGAGACGAGGTCATGAAGTTCTCCTGACGATCACGGCGAGGGCACGCTCAGTGCCACGTCCGGGAAATCGAATTGGGGAAAGCGCGCGGGCGCGCCGATGAAATTGCGGCCGCGCGCGCCCTCGAAGGCGCTTGCGACGATGTCCTGCCATTCGTCCTGCTCGATGCCGTAGGCGGCGGGTTCGCAGCGCACGCCGAGCGATTCCAGGAACTGCTCCAGCACGCGCGGGGCGGCCTCGAGGCTGCCGAACACCTCGGCCAGCGCGCGATCGCAATCGGCATCGGCGCCGATCGCCGAGCGCATCACCGCCGGCAGGCAGAACGAGCAGGCCATGCCGTGCGCCACGCCGTGATGCAGCGTGATCGCATACGAGATGTTGTGGGCCAGCGCGGTGCGCGTGTTCGAGAAGGCCAGGCCCGCGCGCAGCGCGCCGAGCGCCATCGCCGAGCGCGCTTCGAGGTCGCCGGGCGCGGCCATCACGCGCGGCAGCGCCTGCAGGATCTCGCGCGCGGCATCCACGGCCAGGCCGCGCGTGACCGGGTTCGCGTTGCGGTTCCAGATGCTCTCCAGCGCGTGCGACAGCGCATCGAGCCCGCTGGCCAGCGTCGGCGCGGGCGGCAGCCCGACCACCAGGCGCGGATCGACCAGCACCGTCTCGGGATAGAGATCGTCGCGCGCCAGCGAGAGCTTGCGGTCGTGCTCGGGGTCCCACACGGTCGCCCAGGAGGTCACCTCGCTGCCGGTGCCCGAGGTGGTCGGGATCGCGACGATCGGCAGGGCCTGCGCGGCGTGGCGCGTCCTGCCATCGGCGATCCAGGCCAGCACCGGCTCCAGCCGGCCGTGCTCGGCCGCCAGCACCTTGGCGGTATCCATCACCGAGCCGCCGCCGAGCGCCACCAGCACCTCGGGCATGGCCGGCAGCGCGGCCAGCGCCGCGCAGGCCTCGCGCAGCATCGTCACCGAGGGGTTGGCCTCGACCGAATCGATGCGCAGCAGCGCCGGGCCGGCGATCGCCTCGATGCGCGCGCAGGGCGCGAGAAAGGCCGTGTCGGGGTAGGTGACGATCGCGTAGGAGCGGCCCGCCAGCACCTCGCCGATGGCGTCCAGCGCATCGATGCCGAAGCGCACGCGCACCGGGTTGTGGAATTGCCAGTCGCTCACGCCGTTTCTCCGGCAGCCAGGCGTTCGCCGATCGAGTCGATCACGGCCGGCAGGTCGGCGATGCTGTCGATCACGTAGTGCGCGCCGGTGCGGGCGATGCGCTCGCGCGCCGGCGCCACGCGCGCATCGCGCGCGGCCGCGTCGAGCGCCTGCCACTCGGCCAGCGAGAGGCCCACCTCGTTGCCGCTGGCGACGATGCCCACCGTCCACATGCCCGCGGCCAGGCCCGATTCGAGGCCGGTGGGGCTGTCGTCGACCACCACGCAGCTGCGCACGTCGGGCGCGCCGAGCGCCAGCGCATTGGCCAGGCACATGTCGGGATAGGGACGGCCGCGCGCCACGTCGCTGACCGTGCAGCAGTGATCGGGCCGATAGCCATGGCGCTCGGCCAGCGGCCGCAGGTGCTGCATGACCTCGCGCGGATAACCGGTGGTACTGCCGATGCGGATGCCGCGCGCGCGCAGCGTGGCGATGGTGTCGAGCGCGCCGGGGATCAGGTCGCTATAGCGCTCGACGTTGCGTTCGTCGGCGATCAGGAAGTGCGCGTAGAGCGCGTCGATATCGGCATCGGTCGAGGCGGCGCCGCGCGCGGCGCGCCAGCGCGCCTGCACCTCAACGTCCTCGAGGATCAGCTCGATGTGCTCGCGCTTGGCGGCACCCATCGGCGCGCGCGCCTCGGCTTCGCTGATCGGCACGCCAGCCGCTTCGAACACCTCACGAAATGCATAAACGGGCGCGAGACAGCCGAAATCGAGCACCGTGCCGGCCCAGTCGAAGATCGCGGTGGTAACGGGGCCGCGGTAGGCGCGCTGGGCGCGGTGGGCGGCATCGAGGGGGGCGGATCGCTGCAGCATGGCTGGGCTCCGGGAAAAGTGGATCACGGACGCCAGCATAGTTTTGCAACATGACCGGTCTATGATCGAACTACCCGGTCAAATCGAATCGATCCATCGAAAAAATCGTTGAATCATCGTTCGACCCTTGAACACCCAGGCGGGACGGGGCTTGCGGGCCGATCGACCAATCTTCACAGGAAAAGCCGCTTTTTAAGGGCCGATTCGACAGGATCGATCGGCCCGCGCCCGTCCCTTGCCGGCTCATCTCATGCGCAACCGATGACCCTGACCCAGATTCGTGCCTTCCTCGCCGTGGTCCAGCACGGCGGCTTCACGGCGGCGGCCCGCGCGCTCGCCACCAGCCAGACCACCATCACCTCGCAAGTCCAGGCGCTCGAACAGGAACATGGCGTGCAGTTGTTCCATCGCCGCGGACGGCGTGTCGAGCTGTCGACGGTCGGCCTCGACTTCCTGCCGCTCGCGCGCCAGATCAACGGCCTGGAGAACGACGCGCGCTCGCTGCTGCACGACAGCGGGGAGCTCACGCGCGGCGTGCTGCGGATCGGCGCGGTCAGCCCGTTCCACGTGACCGAGATCATCGAGGCCTTCCATACCGCGCATCCGCGCATGCAGCTGGCCGTCACGCTCGGCAACTCGGAAAGCGTGCTCAACGACCTGGACGACTACGCCTGCGACGTCGGCGTGATCGCGCGCTCGTTCAGCGACGAGCGCTACGAGATGGCGCCTTATGCGAGCTACCCGGTGATCGCCTTCGTCGGCGCGGCGCATCCGTTCGCGGCACGCGAATCGATCACGCTGGCCGAACTGGCCACCGTGCCCTTGCTGATGCGCGAAGCCGGCTCGACCACGCGGCGCGCACTGGAGGACGCGCTCGGCGCGATCGGCGCCACGCCTCGCATCGCCATGGAGATCGGCAGCCGCGAGGCGTTGCGCGAGGCCGTCGCGCGCGGGCTCGGCGTGGGCACGGTCTCGCTGTCCGAATACGTGCCCGACGAGGCCCGGCTGCGGCCGGTGAGAATCGAGGGCGACCCGGTCAGCACGCATATCCATGTGTGCTGCCTGCGCGAGCGGCGCGAGAGCCGGCTGGTGGCGGCGTTCTTCGAGGCGATGAAACAATGCCGGCCCGGCTCCAGCGGCAAGCTGCCGATCGCGGCACATGCCGAATGAATCGCAACGGAAAACAGTTAAATCAATTACATCAAAAACAGAATTCAATCGATAAAATGTTTAGATAAACATAATAAAAATTCGGAATACTCCGAGTAGTTCACCGCTTGTCTCTCTGGCACGCTGTCGATAGATGTCCTCGCCTCTGGTTGACATCCGCGATCGATAAATCAGGCCGGAAAAATTCGATAAACAGCCAATCCGTGCGGCAATTCTTTCCTGAAGGGAATCCGCACGGCTGGGGGAGCCTTTGCTCCGGCCAAACCCATGCGGCATCCTCGTCATGCGAACCAATACTACGGATTCCTACTATTCATCCACACTCGCTCGCCTGACGACATGCAATAAGAATCCGGGCCATGCGCCCTCGACAAGCAGTTGATACAGAGACGGAGCAGACGATGAAACTACGAAACATGCTTGGCATCGGCGTCGCGGTGGTATTGGCCGGCTGCGGCGGCGACAACGGCGACGCGGGCGGCATCGGCGTGGCGCGTTCGGGCGCGGGAGCGGCCGATGCGAACAGCAGCAACAGCACGCAGACAAGCGGCAGCAACACGCCGGCCGACACGGTGGACACCGCCCAGTTGCTGCGCAGCGTCGATCCCATCATCGGCACGGCCAATCTCGACATCAAGGCGAACTGGAGCAGCGGCATTCGCGGGCACGGCCACACCTATCCCGGCGCGACCGTGCCGTTCGGCATGGTCCAGCTCGGCCCCGACACGACGGGCGGCCCGAGCGCCCTGCCCTGGGACTGGGACCGCACCTCGGGCTACCAATACGACGATCCCAACATCACCGGCTTCACGCATACGCACCTGTCGGGCGCCGGCATCGGCTCGGGCGGTGAGGTACGCTTCCTGCCGACGCTCGCGCCGGTCGACGCGGCCACGCTGGCCAGCATCAAGGGCAGCTCGGTCACCTACAACGCGCGCTTCAGCCACGCCGACGAAAGCGCCAGCCCCGGCTACTACCGCGTGCGCATGGCGCCCGAAGGCACCGGCAAGACACCCTGGAACGTGAAGGGCGCGGCCATCCTCGCCGAGCTGACGGCTACCGCCCATGCCGGCGTGCATCGCTACAGCTACTTCCCGAGCGCATCGACGCAGAAACGCGCCATGATCGTCAGCATCGCCAGCCCGATCGGCGGGACGCTCGCGAGCGGCAAGATCCAGGTGATCGACGAGCGCACCATCGCCGGCTGGCAGATCACCAACAACTGGGCCAACAACAAGCCGACCTATTTCATCGCGCGCTTTTCGCAGCCCTTCGACAAGCAGGTGAATTTCAGCGCCGACGGCAACACCGCCTACCTGAGCTTCGGCGCGGCCAATGCGGGCGACGCGCCGCTGACCGTGAACGTCGGCATCTCGCCGTCGAGCGTGGCCGACGCCACCGCCAACCTCGCCGCCGAAGTGGGCGCCAAGCCCTTCGACGAGGTGAAGGCCGGCGCCGAACAGACCTGGGCCGCCGCGCTCGGCCGAATCCGCATCAAGGGCGGCACCGACGACCAGCGCACCATGTTCTACACCTCGCTCTATCACGCGATGCTCGGGCCGACGCTGTACAACAATGCCGACGGCAGCTATGTCGGCATGGATTCGAGCAACAACGGCAGCAGCTCGCCGCCCACCACCAGCAAGCATGCGGCACCGGGCTTCGATTACTCCTCCTCGTTCTCGCTGTGGGATACGTTCCGCGCGCAATCGCCGTTGATGACCCTGGTGCAGCCGGAGCGCGTCGACGGCTGGGTCAAGTCGCTGCTCACGCAGTTCAAGCAGAACGGCAAGGGCGAGTTGCCGGTCTGGCCGCTCGCGCAGACCGAAACCTTCACGATGGCCGGCCACCCGGCGATTCCGCTGATCGCCGATGCCTACCTGAAGCACCTCACCAGCGCGAGCACCGACGACATCTGGACCGCGCTCACCACCACCCAGGGCGCCAGCGCCCATGGCTTCGACCAGTACCGCAGCAAGGGCTATGTCTACTCGGGCGACAACGCCTCGGTCTCCACCACCCAGGACTATGCCTTCGACGACTGGGCCACGGCCCGCGTCGGCCAGGCCGCCGGCAAGGGCGATTCGGCCTGGCAGCCCTACCTGGCGCGCAGCGGCAACTATCGCAACGTCTACAACCCGACGAAGTACAACGGCTGGATCTTCGCGGTGCCCAAGAGCGGCTCGGGCAACTGGTCGAGCAACTTCGACCCGGCCGCGGCCGAGAAGACCGATTACTCGGAAGCGAACTCGTGGATCGACACCTGGAACGTCTTCCACGACTTCCCCGGGCTGATCTCGGTGCTCGGCGGCAAGACCAGCTTCAGCGCGCAGCTCGACCAGGCCTTCAATCCGAAGAACCCGCTCGGCTACCTCAACGGCCAGGGCTTTCCGGACCTGACCGGCCGCATCGGCCAGTACGTCGCCGGCAACGAGCCGGCCAACCAGATGCCCTATCTCTACGACGTGGCCGGCACGCCGTCGAAGACGCAGGATCTCGTGCGCACGGTGATGGACGAGCTGTACTCGCTCACGCTCACCGCGCGCGATCGCGGCGAACTGAGCAGCAGCAGCCTGAAGACCGCGCAGGACGATCCGCGCCGCGTGCGCGCCTCGGGCATCCCCGGCAACGACGACTTCGGCCAGCTCTCGGCCTGGTACGTGCTGTCGGCGATGGGAATCTATTCGCTCAACCCGGTGGGCGGCGTCTATTACTTCGGCACGCCTCTGTTCGAGGAAGCCAGCATCGACATCCCGAGCGCGAGCGGCGGCGCGAACGGCAGCGCGCTAAGCTTCCAGGGATCGCGCAAGTTCAGCATCACGGCGCACACGGCGAGCGGCGCGCCGCCGTCCTCGACCAATCGCTACGTGCAGTCGGTCACGCTGAACGGCACGCCGCTGCATCGGCCCTACATCACGCATGAGGAGATGGCGGCCGGCGGCAAGCTCGACTTCGTGATGGGCTCGACGCCGAACGATGCCTGGATCGCGCAATGGGATGGCCGCGATCCGAACACGGCATTCGCGCCGCCGCCGGCCTCGCGGCACTGAGTCGGTGAAACGCATAGGCGGGCCCGGGACAACCGGGCCCGCCTGTTTTTTATCGCCTCAGCACTTGCCGAACGTGGCCACGGCCGGCGCGACGTCGAGCGCCGCGTCGTTGAAGATCACCGGCACGCCGCCCAGGCTCAGCCTCGACCTGGCACGGTCGAGCTTCCAGCCGTCGACGCGCAGCGCCGCCGACGATATCGGCTTTCCCTTCGCATGCGGGACGTCGATCACGACGCGCCGCCTCGCGCCCGGCAGCAGGTTCAGGTAGTTGTCGCTGTAGAAGGCCGGCAGGATGCGCTCGCCGCTGGCGCGGTCGAACAGTTGCAGATGCGTCATCAGCGCGACGCTGCCGCCGATGTTCGCCACCTCGACCGTGATGCGCGTGCTCGTTTCGTCCGGCTCGTCGGACGAGGCCTGGATCGAGACCGCAGCCGGCGTGATCGTGTCGAGCGTCACGTAGCTGCTGTCCGCGCCGCTCTTCTCGTACCAGTAGAGATTCTCGGCAAGCGTCGTGCCGCCGGCATCGCGCAGGATCAGCGCGACCAGGCACACGGACGAGGCAGCGCCCGCGATCAGGGTACGCAGGTTCGCCACCACCTGATACGAAGTCGGCGCCACGCCCGCGATGCTCGGCGTGGCGACGCCGACCAGCGAGCTGTCGAGGTTGTAGACGCGCGCCTCGAGGCTGCCGGCCACCGGCTTCGCCGTGTGGTTGGCGATCGTCAGGTCGAAGCTATTCGCGTCGAGGATCGCGTTCACGCGGCGGCAGCCGTGCTGGACCGCGAAGAAGGACGAATGCTGCTCGAGATCGTGGCTGTACATCTGCCAGACGAAGCTGGGCTGGGCCGGATTCGTCATCCACATGATCACGCCGGTGGCGGGCGAGGTGATCGCGCCCGCCACCGGGCCGATCATCACGGCCGCATTCGCCTCGTAGATCGAGCGAATGCATTCGTAGTTCATCATCTGCGCCTTGCGCACGAAGTCGGCGAGATTGCGGATCTCGCCGTAGCGGAATGCGGTCGCCGCGATATAGCCCGCGCCGCCCTGCTTGTAGCCGACCTGCGGGTAGGTGGCGCCGTTGCCGTTCATGTCGCGATCGGCCCAGTAATCGTCGGGGCATTCCCACGATGAAGGCGGCAGCATCGACTTCACGAACTCGAGCGTCGGGATCGAATGCGAGCCCACCTCGTTGTGGAAGGCCGTGGCGGTCCTGCCGTAGCTGCGCGTGAAGGCCGATTTGGGCGTGGTCCAGTTGTAGGGCCCGCCCGAGGAATAGCCGTTGACGGCGCCCGCGCCGGTATCGCCCGCCGAGCTCGTCAGGCACAGCCGCTTCGGGTCGAGCTCCTTCACCAGCGCATCGAGCCCGCTGACCAGCGCGGTGGGCGGCGAACCCTCGTTGCCGCCGCACCAGAGCAGGATCGACGGATGGTTGCGGAAATGCACGATCACGTCGCGGATATTGTCGAGATCGCGCGGCAGGTTGGCCGGGCCCGCGCCGTTCGCCTCGGTCGAATAGAAGAAGTCCTGCCAGACGAGGATGCCGTAGGCGTCGCAGGCATCGAAGAAATCGCGGCTCGTGCTCTGGCCGTTCCAGTTGCGGATCAGGTTCAGGTTGGCGTCGCGATGCAGGCGCACCTGATTGAACAGACGCTCGCGCGGAATCCGCTTGAGCGCCTCGTCGAGGCCCCAGTTGCCGCCCATCACCAGGATCGGCAGCTTGTTGACGCTGATGCTCAACTGCTTGCCCTGGCCGATGTCGCGCGAGTAGTCGATGCGGCGCAAGCCGATGTTCACGCTGCGCGTGTCCGATACCTGGCCCAGCAGCTCGATCGACGCCGAGACGGCGTACAGGTTCGGCTCGCCATAACCGTTCGGCCACCAGAGCTTCGGGTTCGACAAGGCCAGCTCGGGAACCTCGGCGGGCGTGAGCGTGATCGTGCTCGGCTGGTCCGCGGCGGGGATCGAGATGGCGCGGCGGAACGCGATGTGTTCGCCGATGCGCCCCGTCACCGTGGCCGCGACCGTGGCGCCCGAGCGATTGTCGAGCGAGAGGTCGAGTTGCAGTTGCGCGCTGCCCAGGTCGTCGGAGAGCGTGCTGTCCACGCGCAGGTCCGCGATGCGGATCGCGCCGGTGCTGAACCAGGACACCGGCTGCCAGATGCCGAGGTTGCGATCGGGAATCGTCGGCAGCCAGTCCCAGCCGGCCGAGCAAAAGAAGCTCGGGCCGTTCTTCAGCGTGATGCCGGTCGGCCCGCCGTTGCGGCCGCCGCGCGTCACGCCGCTGCCATAGCTCGGCTCGAGCGGGCCTTCCGAGAAGTCGAGCTTGATCGCGCGCACCGCCAGCCATGCCTCGCCGCCGGCCGGCGCGACCAGGCGCGTGACGTCGAAATAGCCGTGCTTGAAAGCACCCGCCAGCGTGCCGACCTGGCTGCCGTTGAGCCAGATCTCGGCGCGGTAGTTGACGCCATCCAGGCGCAGCCACAAGTGCTGCCCCGCGCGCAGCGGCGGTGTCGCGAAGCGCGTGCGATACCAGTAATCGGTGTCCTTCAGCGTGTCGGGAATCGTGTCGGTCACGATCCGGCCGTGGAACGGATCGGGATACTTGCCGTTGGCGAGCATGCTGTCGAGCGCGGTGCCGGGCACCGTTGCCACGGACATGCCGGCCGGCCCTTGCGGGCTCGAGAGCTGCGCGCCGCCGAGCGCGGGCTGCTCGGATGCGGCGACGAAGGTCCATTGACCGCTGATCTCGCGCGAGGCGGCGAGATTGTCGAGCGGCGTGGCGGGTGGTGTGCCGGGCAGCGTGTCGGGGACGCCGCGATGATCGTCGGCGACGGGAGCGACGGGGTCGGTGCCGTCACCATTGCAGCCGGGCAGGCAGGCGCTCGCCACCAGGGCCGAGCTGTAACCGAGGAATTTTCGACGCGGTGCCGATGGCATGTCGTTCTCCAGTCTGGGGTTGGAACTCACGAATTGCTGGCGCAAGACGGCCCGCTTCCCTCGCTGAATCGCGATTGACGAGTTGTTTAGGTGTTTTGATGAAACAGCATGGTAAACGCGGCCAGGATCAGTATTGTTTTGCGAAGCAGTCGCGCACACCTGCGTTAACCCTTGGCGCATGCAGTTTAGTTTTCGGGGCTTCGCTGTTTTGTGTCGAATCGGCGGGATTGGATTGAATTCGATTCTCGGAAATTGGCAATCGATCGAGGATTCTTGGCTTCGCCTTTGTATTCGCATGTATCCGCGAAGGCTCCCGATACTTGCAGATACAAAAGTGCCCTCTCGCGACACAAACGCCATACGTTCCGGTACTCCAATGACGATGCCTGATCGGTAGTTGCCGCGGCTTCCGCCAAGGTGGCCCTGGCTGAGTTTCGGTCAATTGGTTGTATCTACAACACCGTGGGACGCATCCCTCAAAGGTCCTTGCCTCATGAACACACGACGCAGTCAGTCTTCCCCCCGCCTGCAAGCGGCACATGCCTCCACCGCACAGACGGATTCCAGCGGCGGCGATGCCGTCCGGCTCTCCCGGCGCGGCCTGCTCGTGGCGGGTGTCGCCGCCGCCTTGACGCCGAGCGCATCGGTCCTGGCCCAGTCGATGCCGGCCGCCGGCATGCCTGTCAGCAGCGCGCCCGCCGGACGGAACGGCATCAAGGCGCTGGTGTTCGACGTCTATGGCACCTGCACCGACTATTGGAGCAGCATCGTCGAGGAGGGCCGCGCGCTGAGCAAGGCGCGAGGGCTGGAAATCGACTGGCCCGCCATCGCCACCGAATGGTCGGGGCTGATGCTGGCCGGATTCAAGGCGATTTTCGATGGCCAGCGCCCGTGGCAAAACCTGGCGGCATTACGGCTCGACGCGCTGGAAAGCACGCTTCGACGGCATGGCCTGGACAGCGCGTTGCAGGCGGATCTCGAGAACCTGAACGACATCTGGCAGCGATTGCGCACCTGGCCGGATGTCATTCCCGGTTTGCGGCGCCTGCATCAGCCCTATCTGCTCGCCACCCTGTCGAACGCGGACATGGCCGACATGGCGGTGCTGGCGCGCGTGCGCGATTTCCGCTGGGATCTGGTCATGACGGCCGAACTGGCCAGGGCCGTCAAGCCGGCGCCCAAGGTGTACCAGATTGCGCCGACCTATCTCGGCCTGAAACCCGAGGAAATCATGATGGTGGCCTGCCACAAACCCGATCTCCTCGGCGCGCGCGGGCAAGGTTTGCGCACCGCCTTCATCCGCCGGCCGCTGGAGGCGGGCCCCGGCGGCAAGGTCGATACGCAGCCCGACCCTCGCTTCGACCTGGTGGCCGACAGCTTCACCGAATTGGCGGACTTGCTCGGGGCCTAGCTGCTTGAATGGTGCGCGCGGCAGGGACGGCGAGCGGTTGGCCGAGCCCTGGGCCGGAACAACAAGGCGGAGGCGTTCAGCGAGAAAAACACGGCCATGCTCGCCCCCGCCCCGCATCAAACCATTCCCGCCAGCTCGCGCAGCGTCGGCAGCAGCTCGCTCGGATCCGGCCGCCGCGTGTAGTCGGGGCTCACCTCCGCATAGGCGATCCGGCCGTCCCGCGCGATCACGTAGCGCGCCGGCATCGGCAGCGTCCAGCTCGGCTCGCCGTTGATGACGGGCAGGTCCACGCCGAAGCCGCGGTAGGCCTCGATCAACTCGTCCTGCAGGCGGAAACGGATGCCGAACGCATCCGCCGTCTTGCCGCCCTCGTCGGCGAGGATCGGGTAGCTGAGCTTGTTCTCGCGCTGCGATTTAAGGCTGTTCGGCGCGGTCTGCATCGAGATCGATACGAGGTTCGCACCCAGTGCGCGAATCTCGGCCGCCGCCGCCTCGATCGCCTGCAAGTCGATGTTGCAGTAAGGGCACCAGACGCCGCGGTAGAACGTGACCACCAGCGGCCCGCGTTCGAGCAGCGAGGCCGACGAGACCGGCTCGCCCTCGGCGCTCGCGAGCGTGAAGACGGGCGCCACGTCGCCGACCTTCAGCGAGCGCCCGGCCTGCCCCGACGCGATCAGTTCCTCGGTGGTTCGATGGAACAGCTCGACGACCTGGGCCGGCGCGACCTTGGTCTCGAAGTGCGATTTGAATGCATCCAGCTTGTCCTGCAGTTTCATGACTGACTCCCGGTTGATGCGCCGTGGATGGCGCGTGAAGTCATGGTGATTCATTCACTGGACAACCGGTAGAATGGCCAATCGACTTTCAGTTATTCGCCGAACAAATGAATGACAAGCTATCAGTGCTGCGGCTCTTCACCCGCGTCGCGCGCATGGGGAGCTTCACGAAGGCCGGCCGCGATCTCGGCATCAGCCAGCCTTCGGTGTCGCGGCAGATCTCGGAACTCGAGGCGGAAGTGGGCGCCGCACTGTTCGTCAGGAGCACGCGCGCGGTGAAGCTGACCGATACCGGCGCGGATTACCTGTCCCGTGTCGATGCCATCCTGGAAGCGCTCGACGAGGCGGACCGGGTCGCGCGCGGCACGAGCGAATTGCGGGGCCACCTGCGCATCGCGCTGTCCACCAGCTTCGGGGTGAGGGAAGTCATTCCGCGGCTCGATCGCTTCATGGCCGACCATCCTGCGCTGCGGATCGACCTGCGCATGGCCGACGATCGGCAGGACCTGATCGTCGAAGGCGTCGACCTGGCATTTCGCTTCGGAACCCTGAGCGATTCAAACGCGACCTCGCGCCTGATCGGCTGTTCGCCACGCATGCTGGTGGCGGCACCGGCCTATCTCGCGCGAGCGGGAACGCCACGCGATCCGGCGGAACTCGAGCGGCATGCCTTCGTGCTCGGCCCGTCGAGCGCGGAATCTCTGGGCGCGACCTTCCGCAAGGATGGGCAGGCCATGACGTTTCGCGCCGACGGGCGCCTCTCGACCAGCGTCAACGAAGCCGCCACCGCCGCGGCCGTGGCCGGCCTCGGCCTGCTGACGATCGGCTCGTGGGGTTGCCGCGCCGAACTCGCCGACGGGCGGCTGGTGCCGCTGCTCACCGACTGGCAGCTCGATCCCGTCGAGGTTCACGCGGTCTTTCCGGCGGGGCGGGCGGCGCGGCCCGCCGCGCGGCTGCTGGTCGATTACCTCGTCGCCGAACTCGCGCCGATTTCGACCGCGCCGCGCCGCGCGGGTTGAGGCGCGAGCCGGCGGGAACCGGCCGCGGCGCGATCATCGCCACCCGGCCGCGCCCCCCTCAGGCCAGCCCGCGCCGCCGCAGGAACAGCTTGCGCCCCAGATCGAAGGCCACCAGGTTCCCGGCCACCACCAGCACCAGCCCGATCACCGCCAGCGTCGACCAGCGATAGCCCTCGAACAGCGTCGACGCGCTCAGCGCCACGAACGGGAACAGCACCGTGCAGTAAGCCGCGCGCTCCGGCCCGATCCGGCCGACCAGCATCAGGTAGGAGGTGAAGCCGATCACCGAGCCGGGCAGCGCCAGGTAGGCCAGCGCGCCGAGATAGCGCGGCGTCATCTCGGGCACGAAGGACAGCCCCGCCACGGCCGAGCCGAGCGTGAGCACCGCGGCACCGATCAGCATCGCCCAGCTATTGGTGGTGAGCGGGTGCAGCCCCATCGCCTGCATCCGGCTCGACAGCAGGCTGCCGGTGGAGAAGCACATGGTGCCCGCGAAGGCGATCACCAGGCCGCGCCAGGTGGCCGCGTCGCCGAGATGCCCCGCCATCTGCTGATAGAACAGGCAGCCGATGCCGACCAGGCCCAGCAGCGCGCCGGCGATCGCGGTGGGCTGCAGCGGCCGGCCCAGGAAGATCCGGCCGTTGATCGCGTTCAGCAGCGGCGCGATCGAGAACACCACGGCCACCAGCCCGCTCGGCACCACGCGCTCGGCGTAGTAGAAGCACAGAAAGTTCAGACAAAAGAGCGCCACGCCCTGCGCGACCAGGAAGCGCCAGGCCTCGCGCGGCGGCCGGATCGGCCGGCGCAGCACGCGCAGCAGCAGGAACAGCACGGCCGCGGCGATCCAGAAGCGCAAGGCGATCGAGATGGGCGGCGGCACGCTGTCGAGCTGCCATTTGATGGCGATCCAGGTGGTGCCCCAGATCAGCACGGTGACGGCATAAAGCAGAAGATTCATGAGACGCGGCGGCAGGAAAAAGGTGAGGAAGCGGGAATCGGTCGATCCCCGGCAGCTACTGTGCCGCCGCCCATGCCCGGCCACTTGTCCGGAATTGCGGTCTTTCTGTGACAGCCCGGCGCGGCCGCGCGCGCGCCCCTATACTGCGCACATGAGTTCCGTCCGCCCATCCGCCCCGATCCTCGTCGAACCGCCCGCGTCCGCCTCCGAGCTGGCCGGCGCGGCGGAGCTGCCGTTCGGCCTGCAGTCGGTCTGCCGCACGCTGGCCGAGGCGGATGCCCGGCTCGAACGCTTCGCCTGGCTGGGCGACCACCTCGCGATCGCCGAATGGACGCGCGAGACCGAGATCGCCGAAACCGTCTACGAGCAGCCCGGCCATCACACGCTGTCGTGCTACCTGGCGGGCGGCTATCGCACCGAGCGGCAGCGGGTGCCCGGCTACGGCGCGCCGAGCCGGCTCTGCGCGCTGCCCGGCGACCACGAATCGCGCTGGTGGGTGCGCGGCCAGATGCATTTCATGCACCTGTACTTCCTGCCCGAGCACTTCGCGCGCCGCGCCGTGCGCGAGCTGGACCGCGAGCCGCGCGAGCTGGAACTGGCCGATCGCACCTACTTCGAGGATCAGCGCATCGTCGAGCTGTGCCACTCGCTGCTGCTGGAAAGCTGGGACGACGTCGACGGCCGCCTGCGCGCCAACGAAACCGCCCACGAGGTGCTGAGCCGGCTGCTGCGCGAGCAGAGCGTGGTGCGCAGCGGCGTGCCGCGTACCGGCGGGCTGTCGCCGACGGTGCGCCGGCGCGTGCGCGATTATGTGGACGCGAGCCTCGGGCAGTCGATCACGCTCGGCGAGCTGGCCGATCTCGCCGCGCTGTCGGAATACCATTTCGCGCGCATGTTCCGGGTCTCGTTCGGCGCGCCGCCGCATGCCTGGATCGCTGAGCAGCGGCTGGCCCGCGCCCGCGAACTGCTGCGCGGCACCGCGCTGCCGCTCGCGCAGGTCGCCGAGCAGTGCGGCTACGCGAATGCCGCGCATTTCAGCCATCGCTTCCGCGACGCGCACGGCGTGGCGCCCACCGTGTTCCGCAAGGCCCTGCTGGGCGGCGCCTGAGCCCCTGCACGGCTGGGCCGGCGCCCGCGCCGGGCGTCGACGGTTGCAGTTTTCGAGCATCTGCCTATCATCGTTACCTCGCTCAAGCTCCGATCGACGATGATTTCCCCGTTCTCCCTCCCGACCAGCGCCATGGCGCTGCCCTCGCCGCGCCCGCGCGGCCGCTCCGCCGGCCTGCCTGCGGCTTGCCGAACCAGCCGCCGCGCGCCCTCGGAGCCGCGCGCATGAACGGCCATGTCGCCTACACGCTGCTGGACCTGACCGGCACCTTCGCGTTCGCGATCAGCGGCGCCGTGGCGGCCCGCCAGCGGCGCCTCGACCTGTTCGGCGTGGCCTTCGTCACCTTCATCGTCGCCTGCGGCGGCGGCATCGTGCGCGACGTCTGCATCGGCGCCGTGCCGCCGGCCGGCCTCTCGAACTGGAGCTACCTGGCGGTGTCGCTGGTCGCCGCGGCGCTGACCATCGCCGCCTACCAGAAGGTCCGGCGGCTGCGTTATCCGGTGCTGCTGTTCGATGCGATCGGGCTCGGCATGTTTGCCGTGGCCGGCGCGCAGAAGGCGCTGGCCTACAGCGAGAGCGCCGAGGTCGCGATCCTGCTGGGCATGTTCAGCGCGGTGGGCGGCGGCGTGATCCGCGACGTGCTGCTGTCGCGCGTGCCGGCCATCCTGCAGCGCGAGATCTACGCGCTGGCCGCCCTGTTCGGCGCGACCGTCGAGGTCGTCTCGCTGCGCACCAACTGGCTGCCGACGCTCGCGCCCTGGCTTGCGATCGGCTCCTGCGTGGCGATCCGGCTGTCCTCGCTGTACTTCGGCTGGCGGCTGCCGGTGTTCGGCTCGCGGCAGACCGACGGCCGCTGAAGGCCAGCCCGGCGCCGGGCCGCCTGGCTCGACTCAAATCAGCAGGCGAGGTCGAAATGCGCCTGCGCCACCACCGCGCCGTTCACGATCAGCTCGACGCCATGGCGCCCCGCGTAATGCGTGCGCGTCGTGAAATCGCGGATCCGCTGGCTACGCACGATATCGATGCGCTGCCCCGGCGCCAGCGTCAGCTCCCTGAGCTTGAAGACCTTGTGCGCGGTGCTGCCGTTCTTCTTCACGTAGCCGATCCGGTAATCGACCACCAGCCGCTGCGCGTCCGGCGCCGTGGACACCAGCTCGGCGGCCAGCGTGACCGTCTCGCCGAGTTCGATGCGCGCCGGCGTCACCGCGAACGGCACCGCTTCGATCCGCGCCGCGCCGCTCGCGCCGAGCAGCGCCAGCGCCCGCGCGTCGCCGCGCTTGACCAGCGTGCGCAGCGCATGCCGGACGATCCAGCGCGTGCCGGCATCGTCGACGCCCCATGCCGCGGCGCGTTCCAGCACCCAATCCGGATGCAGCTTGGTGACGTCGTTCAGGTGGTTGGCCACCGAGCGGCGCACGTAGTCGCTCGGGTCGGCGCGCAGATTGTCGAGGATCGGCGCGGCCAGCGCGGGATCGGCCTCGATCTCGCGCAGCCGGAACGACCAGGGCAGGCGCGGCCGGCTGCCTTCGCTGGCCAGCCGGCGCACGGCTTGGTCCTCGTGCCGGGACCAATCGTGCAGCGTGGCCAGCGCGCGCCGCGGATCGTCGCGCAGGAATTCGCGCACCGCGAATTCCGAGGTGCCGAAGCGCGTGAAGAAGGCCAGCGCCGCCATCGAGCGATCGAAGTCGTGACGGCCGAACTGGCCGACGTAGTCGGGCGCGACCATCGCCAGGAAACCGCCGCCCAGATGCGGCGCGGCTTCGGCCAGCAGCGTCAGCACGGTGTCGTAGCCGCCCGGCAGCGCTTGCGCGCCGGCCTCGATCGCGAGGCTGGCGCGACGCACGCGCGCCATCAGCGACAGCTCGTCGAGGCCATCGAGCGCGACCGCCAGGAAGCGCCGCGTATCGAAGCTGCGTTCGATCAGTTTCAGCGTGGAGAGCAGCGAACGGAATTGCCGTTCGCCCATCGAGTCCTTGAGAAGGACCGGGGAATCGAGGGAATCAGGGGAATCGGGAGCCTGGGTGGACATGGCGCGGTGGCCGCGCGGAGGACCGCGCGCGCGTGATCGGAAAGCCCGCAGCTTCGCCGATCGCGCTGTCAGTTTTTGTCAGGAGACTGCAGGGACAGCGCCAGTTGCGCATGCAGCCCGCGCATCAGGGCCGCGCGCCGCGCCGGGTAGCGATCGAGCTCGGTGGCGGCCTGAATCCGGTCGGTGCGGAAGGTGCGGAAGGCTTCGCGCAGTTCGCACCAGGCGGCCAGCACGCGCGCGTTGTCCATGAAGCCGATCTGGACCGGCCAGACGATGCGATGCGACTGGCTGCCGGCCACGTCCACATAGACGATCTCGAGCCGCCGCTCGGCACGGATCGCCGCGCGCAGCCGGCCCAGCTCGACCACGTTGGCGGGAAACGAGGGCGCGGGCGGCCCAGGCATGGCGAGCGGCGCGTCGAGGGTCGCGCCGGCATCGGGCGGCAGCACCGCGGCGATCTTGGCCAGCGCGGCCGCCGCGGCCGTCTTCAGGATCTCGTCGCCGCGCTGGTCGACATAGTGGAGCCCCAGCACGATCGCCTCGATCTCCTCGCGCGCGAACATCAGCGGCGGCAGGAAATGGCCGGCGCGCAGCAGGTAGCCGACGCCGGCACTGCCCTCGATCGGGGCGCCCTGCGCGATCAGTTCGGCGATGTCGCGATAGATGGTGCGCTCGGACACGGCCAGCTCGGTGGCGAGCTGCGCCGCCGTGACGGGGCGGCGCCTGGCGCGCAGCAGTTCCAGCAGGTTGAGCAGACGTCCCGAACGTGACATGGCGGGCTCCCGGTGGCGTGTAGGTCGCGTTGCCGGTTGGCGGCCGGCAACGTGCCCGGGATTGTAAGGGCTCGGGGCGGGAGAGGGAGGCTGGTTAGTTGCTTTTGGTGGGAAATCCGGGTTGGTGGCCGGGTTCGTTTTTCACGATGCCGCGCGCTGGGCGGCAAGTGCTCGGGACGGGTTATCCAACCAGGCAGCGGCGTGTTTTTCTCCGTCCGGCTCGCCGCCCCAATCCCGTACCCGGGCGTGATCGTCGTCGGGGTAGTCGCCACGCTTCTGGGCCAGTATCGTTTCGGCCCAGCCGATTGGCGTTCCTTGTCGCGGTTCCGCGTAGGGATCGTCAGGGGCGATGATGGACAGGCTCGCGATCTCGTCGGGCCAGATCGGCGCGCGGCAAGTGGCGTTCGAGATCATTCGCATCAAGGTGAAGAAGAGGACGGGCGGCATCACCAGCAAGCGCATGAACGCCGGCACGTTCATGCCGAAGTCGTATAGCGAGAAGAGGAAGGATTCGCGAGGTGTTTCATGCCGGGTGTGGAACAGCATGGGTTTGGGCAGGTCCCGCGGGCCGTCGTTCATGTAGCGGCACCAATAGTTCCATTGCGCCAGCGCCAGACGGGCTTCCGTTTTTTGCCACTCGCGACCGATGGAGAATGCCCGCGTGACCTTGCCTTGTTCGTCTACCGTGTAGTGGCGGATGTGATAGTACGTGCCGTATGGCGTGATCTCGCGATGAAGGCAGAAGATCGATTCCTCCGTCCAGGGTGCTTCCCAGACGATATCGCCTTGCCCTGGCTTCGAGAAAAAACGGCGACGCCGGATCGCGTAGATCTTGCGGGTCGCGCGGTGAAGGCGGATGGGACGGTAACGCAGGCCAAAGAACAGGTTGGGGCCGAGATACCAGACAGTCGGGCCAAAAAGCAACAAGGGCAGAAACGAAAGCAATATTTCAACCATGCCGCCCCATGGATAACGAATGAAGGTCAGCCAATAAATATATGGACCCATACCCAACGACAAAAATGCCATGAGCACGCCCATGACGACCCATTGCTTATCCAGAAGAATTGGATCGATCACGTCCATGAATTTCGAATTAATACTGAATGTCGACCCCAAATCCTTGATTTCAGGCCCAACTGATTGATTAATCGAGAGCCGATGCACCTGATCCCACGCTGGAATAGCACCACCGGCACCTTTCCTGAACAGTCGCTCGTCCATGCCTTAGCGCTCCACGGCGAAATCGAAGGCCTTCAACTCCTCATCCAACGAGCGATAAGCTGGCGTTTTACTGAACTTGCAACGTGCCACCCATTCAACGATCGCTGTCGACTCCACATGAACAACCACGACGCCGATGGCAATCGAAACCACCAGAATCGGCCACAGCGGAGGCAACCATGCACCAATGAGCGGAATTGATGAAACAGCCGGAGAGAGCGCAATGTACATACCAAGAATTCCACTCGATAGATAAAGGGCCGCCACATTCTTCTCGTGATTCCTCAAGGCTCCCGGTGCCTTTCCAAACAAATCCACGCCCGAGACGAAAACACCCGCGAGCGCACCGATCCATCGCCCGGCATGCGCCGCCACTCCCGCTGTCTTCCTGTTGAACCACGCCCAATGCTTCATGATGAAATCCGAAAGCGGATGCACGGGCGCCTTGATGAACGTCTCCGAAACCGTCTCGACGATATTGCCCAGGATGGCAACCACCGAGCCGGTCAGCTTCAGCAGCGTTTCGTCGTAGTTGAAGCGATCGCTCTCATTGAAATCCGCATACGCAAACCGCAACGCAACGAGCTGAAAAATCGCGGTGGCGACGCCCTGGTGAAACTCGACCGGCGACGATGCTCCGAGCCATTTGCGCGTCACGTCCACGCCAGGCAGCTTGATGGCCTTGACTTCACTCGCCTCCAGCTTGCCCGCCCTCACCCACGCATCGGTATCGATCGCATAGGCAAACACGGCGGGATCGGAAGGCGGTGCCGCCTTGAAGACCTCACGACGGATATTGGCGGCGGCCGCCTGCCGCGCCAGGCGGTCGCCGTCCAGCGTCAAGCCCAGCGCCTCCCCCTGCTTGAGCACCCAGGTACGCATCTCGATCGGCGTGAGACCCGCGGCCTTGATCGATACGCCCGCGTGAATCGACAGCCGGATCGTCACGAAACCGGCAGCCACGCCCCTCGCCCCTTTCGCCAGCACATCGACGATCGTGTTCGCCGTGGTCACAACCAGCCGGTCCCGCAGATTTCCAGCCGTTCCGAACTGCTCGATCTTCTCGATGGACGCCTTGTAGAGGTTCAGGATGTTCTCGTACTGAATATCCGAGCCGCGCACCTGGGCATCGGCGGCCGCCATCAGCGTTTCCTGAT
Source organism: Burkholderia sp. Ax-1720 (assembly GCF_011753035.1). Lineage (NCBI taxonomy): Bacteria > Pseudomonadati > Pseudomonadota > Betaproteobacteria > Burkholderiales > Burkholderiaceae > Burkholderia > Burkholderia sp. Ax-1720. The sequence continues at coordinate 61,618 of NZ_VWWK01000018.1, forward strand.
TGAACAGGAGCGCGCGCACGTACAGGTTGCGAGTATCCGAGGCCTGGCCGTTCAACCAGTCATCCAGCACCTTCCGGCATGCTTGCGTACCGGCAGCCGCCCCGATCGATTGCGCACACGATTCGCTGTATGCGTACCCGCTGCGCAAATCCCGCATATCGTGATTACCCGTCATCCAATCGGCGAGCAAGCTGCACTTGAGCCACTCGGCATGTGCCTGCACGAGAGCCAACCACCCGGGCTTGAACGCATCGAGCGCGCGGGGATACTCGTCCTTCCGAAAACGCTCCAGCGCCTGTGTGTCGATCACGCTCACGGGCTTTCCGTCGCGGCCGATCAACGGCTTGCCGTCCGGCCCCATCCTGGCGCATGCCGCGGCCCATGCCTCGTCGGCCGCTTCCAGCTCGGCGGTCGGGATATCGTCGATTTTCCGTTGCTCGGCCCTGGCGGCCCTACCGGCGCTGCCGGTCGCGATCCACCTGCGCACGAAGCGATAGAGCCCGGCCAGGTCCGCCGCCGGCTCTCCCGGCGCGCGGACCACGGCATTGAGAGCATTGGCATCGGCGATACGTTTCGATATGCCGTAGCCAAGCCCGGCACTGGCCTTCGCATTGGCCCGAATGCCCGCCTCGGCACGCTCCAGGAGCTGCGCCGACACGTACTTCCAGTAAATCCCCGTGTCGAAACCGTTGTGCGAATCAGGGATGGTCAACTCGGCAAGATCATTCGCGATGCCGACGGGATCGTTGACGGCAATCACGAAACCCTGCTTCAGCGGCGATTCGGCCATTACCTTGGCGATGCGCGCATCCGCATGGGTTTGACGCAGACGGATGTCGTCATTGGGCGCGCAATTGCTGAAATCGAAGGCTTCCGCCATGGCGCGATGGTCCATCGCGAAATGCGAGATCCCGCCACGCACCGCCTCGAATTCCCCCGTATGGGCAGCGCCGCCGGCGATCATCGCCGACACATCGATGCACTGCATATGCAGCTTGCGCCAAGCGATATCCTCGATCTTCTTGAAGACCATATCCCGAGTCCAGCGCACATTGGACCATCCGATCCAGAGCTTCGTGGCCTCGTCGTCGCCAGGCGTGTGCTGGATGCTCACGCAGAGGCCGTAGGATTGCGGATAGTCGTCACCGAGCGGACAGAGATTCGCGGTCAGGTTGTATTTGGCGCTGTTGCAGGGCGGCGGCGCGATGCCCGGCGGAAATTTCCATAACGTGCCGTCGCCCGTCACCATGTAGGCACGCAGAAGCTTGCGCTTTTCGTCGTAGGTGTAGAGGTACCCCCCTCGCAGCGAACGCAAGGTGTATCGCGCCGTCGCGACGTCCTGCGGCGCGCGATCGTCGACTCGAAAATTTCCGGACAAGGCGGGGACCTTCGCCGCGCCGCGAGGGCAGGCGATCGCATAACGAACGGGATAGATGAGCAACGAGTCACGATCGCAGATCGGGCAGCCCTTACGTATCGACATGGGGTGTCCCTCGTGCCGGGTTGTGCGATGGCGCATCGGATTGGCCGCTGGAGGCCGGAGCGCCGCCCCACGGCGCCAAGCGTTCCCGCACCTCGAACACGCCTTCCAGGTAGTCGGCGTAGCGATCTCGCAGATAAGCAAGCGAGGCGGCCCGGTCGACCTGCAAGTCGAACTTGTCCAGGAAGAACTGCAGGCGGGAACGGTTCTCGTCGAGGATCTGCGCCCAGGTCTTCACCTGGATCGTCACGTTCGCCTTCGCGTAGATCAGGCCGGTATCGTCCTGGGCGAGTGCCTCGGCATAAGGCGCCAGTTCGTCGCCGATCACCCAGAAATTCCAGTTCACCTTCACCATCGAAAAGCGAGGGTCGCGCATCACGCTGAAGGCATAGGCCTGGATCTGCGTGATCTCCTCCGAGCCGATCTTCACCCGCGGCGCCTTCAGCTCGACGATCAGATGCGACAGGCCATTCGCGCGATGCGACCGGGTCGCCTTCGACAGCATCAGGTCGACGATGCCGCGCGTGCGCGAGACATGCCTCACCGGCGCGTCGATGACGAGATCGCGGCCCAGCCATTTCCGGTGCTCGGCAAGCACGGCCGTCAGCGATTGATCGTCGACCGACAGGCTGTACTCCTCGCCGAACAGCCAGCAGTTCTCCGCGACGATGCGATGCAGCTGCGTGCGCTCCTTCAGGCGCCGTTTCGGTTCGGGATCGAACAACAGCACTTCGAGCCCCGCGATGAAACGCAGGCGCTCGGAGACGACCCGGGTCGCGCCGACGATCGACGACAGCGAGGTATCGCGCAGCAGATGGGCAAGCTCGTCGCGCTGCGGCTTCGGCAGGCGCAGCACCTCGTCGAGGATGAGCTGCAGCGACTCGGGGCTGGTCTCGATCGCCTGCCTCAGCATGCGAAGCTGGAACGCCTTGCTGCGGCGCTGGATCGCGTCGAAGCCAGGAAGATGGCGGGCGATATGCACCGCCACGATGTCGAACACCTGCCGCTCGATCTGCTCGATCGAGGTGCCCGGCGCCTCCGGAAACGGATAGACCTGCTCGGCCTTCCATTCCTCCACCACGGCCCGCGCCTGCGCGGCCGCCTGGTCGAGGTCCTGGAATGCCTGCGGCCGGGTGCCGGCCGGATCATGCTGCGTCGTCATGCGATGCTCCCGAAATGCGACCGGCGCTGGCCGCCGGCCTGGGTGGATCAGGAATGGCATCGTCGCGTCGCCTGGAATCGGTGCCGCGCGCCCGAGCCGGCGCCACGCGTCGGACCTGGGGCCGGGACGATTCCTTGTCGCGAATAGGAAGATGGGGTTGCCGGACGAATGCCGGCATCGAGATGAACCGGGCAAGCCGGATCGCAACGATGCACCGGGTTGAAACCGAACCGGCAGCGTAACGAACCTGAAAAGAGATAGCCTTGCCGACGATCAAGCGGGAAACGTATGGCCCGCGACCTCGACGCGCATGATGAAGCGCGCCGTGCCGGGCCTACTTCGCGGCGGCCACGATCACCGCCGCCAAGCGCCGCGCCGCCGCCTCCATCACCGCCTCGTCATAGCCCCCGAAGCCGAGCACCAGCCCGGCTCGCGCCGTGCCCGGCGCATACATCGGCGACACCGGCCGCACCGCGACGCCCGCCGCCAGCGCAGCGGCCGCCACGCGGCGATCGTCGAGGCCCGGCGCGAGCCAGAGCACCAGGTGCATGCCCTGGTCGCTCGGCTCGCGCCAGGCCAGTTCGGGCGGCAAAGCCGCGTCGAGCGTCGCGATCAGCCGGGCGCGGCTCGCCGCGTAGACGCCGCGCACGCGCCGGATGTGCCGGTCGAGATGGCCCTCGCCGATGAAGGCGGCCAGCACGTGCTGGTCGACCTCGGGCGGATGGCGGTCCATCAGCACGCGCGCGCCGCGAAACGCGGCGACCAGCTCCGGCGGCACGATCGCGTAGCCGAGCCGCAGCGAGGGAAACAGGATCTTGCTGAAGGTGCCGAGATAGACCACGCGCCGCGGGTCCAGCCCCTGCATCGCCGGGAAGGGATGGCCGGCATAGCGCAGCTCGCTGTCGTAATCGTCCTCGACGATCCAGGCGTCGCGCGCGCGGGCCCAGTCGAGCAGCGCGTCGCGACGCGCCACGCTCAAGGGCATGCCGAGCGGGTACTGGTGCGAGGGCGTGACGAAGGCTGCGCGCGCCTCGGGCGCCAGGCGCAGCCCGGCATCGACGTCGAGCCCTTCCGCGTCGACCGGCACGCGCACGATGGCCTCGCGCCGCCCGGTGCTCTCGAGGATCGCGGTGATGCCGCGATAGGCCGGGTTCTCGACCCAGGCGCGCTCGCCCTCGCCGAGCAACACCTGGGTGGCCAGGTAGAGCCCCTGCTGGGTGCCGCTGGTGACGATCACCTGGGCCGCCTCGCAACGCACCGAGCGCGCGCGGCGCACGTAAGCGGCGATCGCCTCGCGCAAGGCGTCCACGCCGCGCGTGTCGCCGTAGCCCGACGGCGCGGCCGGGCCGCGAGCGCGCAGCCGGTTGCCGAGCCGCCGCCAGGCCGAATCGGGCAGCGTCGCGCCGCCCGGCACCGAGACCGCGAACGGGATCGGCGGCAAGGGCTCGAAATCGGCGGCGATCGCGGCGTACATGGCCGCCGGGCCGGGCAAGCGGCTCGGCGCGGCTGGATTCTCGCCGGTCGCGCTCGCCGCGTGGCGGCGCGAGTTGCCGGCTTTGGCGCTCTTGGCGGTTTCGGTGGCTTCGGCAGTTCCGGTGGCTCCGGTGGCTCCGGTGGCTCCGGTGGCTCCGGTGGCTCCGGTGGCTCCGGTGGCTCCGGTGGCTCCGGTGGCTCCGGTGGCTCCAGCGGTTCCAGCGGTTCCAGCGGTTCCAGCGGTTCCAGCGACTCCAACAACTCCACCAACCGCGCCTGCCCGCCCCACCCGCGAAGCCGGCTCGGCATCCCGCCCCGGCCGCGCCTCCCCGGGATGCAATCCCATCGCCGCGACAGGCAGGCTCAGCGCCGGCGCCACCCAGGTGCCGGTGCGCCCACGCGAGACCAGGAAGCCCTCGGCGACCAGTTGCTCGAAGGCCTCGATCACGGTGCCGCGCGCGAGGCCGAGCGCCGCCGCGAGCTGGCGCGTGGCCGGCAGCGGTTCGCCGGGCAGCAGGCCACCGCGCCGGATCGCGTCGCGCAAGGCCTGCGCGAGCTGGCGGCTCAGTTGGCCGGCCGCGCGGTCTAGCGGGCCGAGCGCGGGAATGGCAGGCGACCGGGCGGTACGAGCCATCGATTCTGGTCCATTGAAATAACGGGAAACTGGCTCTTTATCCTGAGCCAGACAGCCAGCAGAATACGCGAATTCGACTACCGGGCGCCGCGCCGGCCAACCGACGCGCCGCCGCCCGCCCCACCCGGAGCCGCCATGTACCTGCCCGCCCATTTCAACGAAGCCCGCCCCGAGGTGCTGCACGCGCTGATCGCCGCCCACCCGTTCGGCACGCTGGTCACGCACGGCGCCGACGGGCTCGACGCGAACCACCTCCCGTTCGAGCTCGATCCGGCGGCCGGCAGCCTGGGCGTGCTGCATGCCCACGTGTCGCGCGCCAACCCGGTCTGGCGGCAGGTCGCGAACGGCGATCCGGTGCTGGCGATATTCCGCGCGATGGACGCCTACATCTCGCCTAACTGGTACCCGAGCAAGCACGAGGCGCACCGGCAGGTGCCGACCTGGAACTACGCGGTCGCGCACGCGCATGGCCGGATCACGGTGCGCGACGACGAACGCTACGTGCGCGGCGTGGTGGCGAAGCTGACGCGCCGCCACGAGGCCACGCAGCCGGTGCCCTGGAAGATGGGCGATGCGCCGGCCGACTATCTCGACGAGATGCTGAAGGCCATCGTCGGCATCGAGATCGAGATCACGCGCTTCGAAGGCAAGCTCAAGCTGGGCCAGAACAAGGCCGCGCGCGACGTGCAGGGCGCGGCCGAGGGCCTGCGCGGGCAGGGGCGGCATGACATCGCCGAGGCCATGCTGGCGGGCGGGCTGGGCGAGCCGAAGGCCTGAGAGCGCAAAAGCGCCCGAACTCGCGACCCCCGCGATTACACAACGGGCTAGGCGCCGACGCCAAGCCGGCGCGGCGGAACCGCCGGATATCCGGCGCCAGGGAAATACATATCGACGGCCGCCCGGCCGTCGCGCCCGCCGCGGCCAGGGTCGGATGCCCCGCCCCGCAATCGTTCGCGCCCCGCGGGGCTTCCATTACAATGCACGGCGTTTCCGTCCGTCGAACTTCGACGCTTACCGTATTCAGGGGCTTTCATGATCATCAAACCGCGCGTGCGTGGCTTCATCTGCGTGACCACTCATCCTGTCGGCTGTGAAGCGAACGTCAAGGAACAGATCGACTACGTCGTCAAGCAAGACCCGATCGCCAACGGTCCCAAGAAGGTACTGGTGATCGGCTCGTCGACCGGCTACGGCCTCGCCGCGCGCATCTCGGCCGCCTTCGGCTCGCAGGCCGACACGCTGGGCGTGTGCTTCGAGCGCCCCGGCAGCGAGACCAAGCCCGGCACGGCCGGCTGGTACAACAGCGCCGCCTTCGAGAAGTTCGCCAAGGCCGAGGGCCGCTACGCCCGGACCATCAACGGCGACGCCTTCTCCGACGAGGTCAAGCGCGTCACCATCGACACCATCAAGGCCGATCTCGGCCAGGTCGACCTGGTGGTCTACAGCCTGGCCTCGCCGCGCCGCACGCATCCGAAGACGGGCGTGGTGCACAACTCCACGCTCAAGCCGATCGGCAAGAGCGTGGCCTTCCGCGGCCTCGACACCGACAAGGAAGTGATCAAGGACACCGTCCTGGAGCCGGCCTCGCAGGAAGAGATCGACAACACCGTGGCGGTGATGGGCGGCGAGGACTGGCAGATGTGGATCGACGCGCTGAACCAGGCCGGCGTGCTGGCCCCGGGCGCGAAAACCACCGCCTTCACCTACCTCGGCGAGCAGATCACGCACGACATCTATTGGAACGGCTCGATCGGCGCGGCCAAGAAGGATCTCGACAAGACCGTGATCGGGCTGCGCGAGACGCTTTCCGCCAGCGGCGGCGATGCGCGCGTGGCAGTGCTGAAGGCGGTCGTCACGCAAGCCAGCTCGGCGATCCCGATGATGCCGCTGTACCTCTCCCTGCTGTTCAAGGTGATGAAGGAAACCGGCACGCACGAAGGCTGCATCGAGCAGGTCTATGGGCTGCTGCACGACACGATGTATGGCTCGACGCCGCATATCGACGAAGACGGCCGCCTGCGCGCCGACTACAAGGAACTCGATCCGCAGGTGCAGGGCAAGGTGCAGGCGCTGTGGAACCAGGTCACCAACGAGAACCTCTACGAGCTGACCGATTTCGCCGGCTACAAGCACGAGTTCCTGCGCCTGTTCGGCTTCGAGATCGCCGGTGTCGACTACGACGCCGACGTCAATCCCGACGTGGCGATTCCGGGGCTGATCTCGGTCGGCCTGTAACGGTCAGGGCGGGATCGGGCGCGCGGGCCGTCCAGGCCGCGCGTCCCGCATCGCGGGCCGGTCGCGAAGGCGTGTATCACACGCGCCTCGCGACCGGCCCGTTTCTTTTGCGCGCTTGGGCACGAGCCGAGGCCGGCACCCGGCTCGCCCGCGCTCAGGCCAGCGTGCGCAGCGTCGGCTCGCGATCGAAGAAGCGCTGCCCCGCCGCCTTCACGAAGGCATCGCCGAGCCCCGTCACGCCCGCGTCGGCCTGCACGCCGGCCCGATCCAGCAAGGGCTGCGCGCCGGGCGTATGCCCGATCGCCTTCAGGTGCGCATAGGCGTCGAGCACGAAGGCGATCGCCGCCGAATCGGCCGCCAGCCGCTCGGCCGCGTCCTTCGCCAGCACCAGCGCCACCGCGTCGACCAGCACCGAGGGCGAGCCGGCCAGTTGCCCGTCGGCCGTCAGCGTGCCGCCCTTCACGGCGATGCCACCGACCTTCGGCGCGATCAGCATCGCGCGGCCGCCTCCCTTCTCGATCGCCGCCACCAGCTTGTCGATCTCCGCCTTGTCCGAGCCTTCGTCGAACAGGATGCCGACCTTGCGGCCCTGCACGGTGTGCTTCGCATTGCCGACGATCGACAGCGCCGGCGAAGGCTTCATGTCGATCGGCTCGCGCGCGGGCAGCGCGGCCGGCGGCAGCGCGATCGCGAGGCCGTCGGCGACGCGCTGCGCCAGCGATTCGTCGACGTTGCGCAGCCTCGACACCATGCGCGAGCGCACCGCCTCGAGCGACACCTTCGACAGCTCGAACACGAAGGCCGAGGCCAGGTGCGCCTGCTCGATCGGCTGCAGCGAGCGGAAAAAGAGCCGCGCCTGGCTGTAGTGGTCGGCGAACAGCTCGGCGCGCACGCGCAGCTTCTCCGAGGGATCGTTGCGCTCGGCATTGGCCTCGAAGGTGCTGAAGCCCTCGGCCGGCGCCTCGCGCGGCCCGCCCGGCTCGCCCGCGTCGGCCAGCGAGTTCGGCTCGTAGTTCGCGCGGCCTTCCGGCACCTGGGTCTGCATCATCCCGTCGCGCTGCATGTTGTGGAACGGGCAGCGCGGCGCGTTGATCGGGATCTGGTGGAAGTTGGTGGTGCCCAGCCGCGACTTCTGCGTGTCCAGGTAGCTGAACAGGCGTCCCTGCAGCAGCGGGTCGTTGGTGAAATCGACGCCCGGCACCACGTTCGAGGGCAGGAAGGCGGCCTGCTCGGTCTCGGCGAAGAAGTTCTTCGCATTGGCGTTCAGCGTAAGCCGGCCGATCGGCTCGACCGGGATCTCCTCCTCGGGAATCAGCTTGGTGGCGTCGAGCACGTCGTAGGGCTGCTTCGCGGCCCAGGCCTCGTCGAACACCTGGATGCCGAGATCCCATTCGGGAAAATCGCCGGCCTCGATCGCCTCGTACAGGTCGCGGCGATGATAGTCCGGGTCGGCGCCGGCGATCTTCACCGCCTCGTCCCAGATGGTCGACTGCACGCCGAGCACCGGCTTCCAGTGGAACTTCACGTACTTGCCCTGGCCCTTCGCGTTGACGAAGCGGAAGGTATGCACGCCGAAGCCCTGCATCATGCGCAGCGAGCGCGGGATCGCGCGATCCGACATCGCCCACATCAGCATGTGGGTGCTTTCGGGCATCAGGCTCGCGAAATCCCAGAAGGTGTCGTGCGCGGAAGCCGCCTGCGGGTAACCGCGATCGGCCTCCATCTTCACGCTGTGGATCAGGTCGGGGAACTTGATCGCGTCCTGGATGAAGAACACCGGGATGTTGTTGCCGACCAGGTCCCAGTTGCCTTCCTGCGTATAGAACTTGACGGCGAAGCCGCGCACGTCGCGCGGCGTGTCGACCGAGCCCGCGCCGCCGGCCACGGTCGAGAAGCGCACGAACACCGGCACCTCGTCGCCGACCTTCTGGAACAGGCTGGCGCGCGTGAGCTCGGGAATCGCCCTGGTGCAGCGGAACACGCCGTGCGCGCCGCTGCCGCGCGCGTGCACGATGCGCTCGGGAATCCGTTCGTGGTCGAAGTGGAAGATCTTTTCGCGCAGCACGAAGTCTTCCAGCAGCGTCGGGCCGCGTTCGCCGGCGCGCAGGCTGTTCTGGTTGTCCGAAACGGGGACGCCGAAATTGGTGGTCAGCACCTCGGGATCGTGCTTGCCCTGGCCCGTGTGCTGCTGATGCGTTTCGCCGCCCTTGCCGATGACGGTGCCGGCATCCTGGGGCGTTTTCGATTTGGCCATGTGTTTCCTCCGCGGCGGGTTGTGGGGTTGGGGCCTGCGATGCGCGCCGAGGCACGAGGCCGCGAGGCGGCGAACATGGCGGGGCGCGATCGGGCCGGAATCGCATCGGGCGCGGCGGCGTGCAAAAACTACACGGCCGTGCCCGACAGGGACCGGCGGCGGCGCCCGCCGCGCCGTGCCGGCGCGGGCGGCGCGGCAAGGCTCGGCGAGGCGCGGCGGCACATCGGTGCCGCGCGTGCCGCGAGTCGTCGGCAAGGCAGGCGCAAGATGCGAACCCGGCGCGCGGAGGGAGGAGGGAAGCGATGGCGCCGTGCCGGGCACGAGCCCGGCACGAGGCGGAGAAGCGGGGAAGAAGCGAGGGAAACGCGGCGGAGAAGCCGGAGGAACGCGGAAGGGGATGCGGCGGCGTTCAGCGCCGCAGATGAGCGTCGACCAGCGGCGCCAGCGAGGCCGCATGCACGCGGGCCAGATCGTGCCGGCCGCCCGGTACCACGTGCAGGGCCGAATCGGGCAGCAGGCCGTGCAGCCGCTCGCCGACGGCGACGGGGCTGTAAGGATCGTCGTCGCCCCAGATCAGCAGGGACGGCTGCGAGACGGCCGGCAAGTGCTCGCCGAGCTCACCCCGGCTGGCGACGAACCAATCCGGCAGATGCCCGTTGTTCGCGAGGAAATCGGCGCGCCAATCCCGCGCGCCCAGGGCGGCCATGTCGAGGCCGCCCGAGCTCACGCACAGCACCAGGTGCGTGACCCGCTCGGGCCGGGCGAGCGCGGCGCGCACCGCCAGCACGCCGCCCATCGATTGCGCGATCAGCGCGGTGGGGCCCTCGATGCGTGCCAGCACGCGCTCCAGCAGGTCGTCGAGATCGCGGATCGATGGATCGGCGGGCTCGCCGCCGAAGCCGGGATAGGCGAGGATCTCGCGCTCGGCCGTGGTTTCGAGGCGATCGGCCAGCGGCCGCCAGAAACCGGTATCGCCCGAGGCGCCCGGCAGGAACAGCAAGGTGGATGGAGTCGGCATGGGTCTCTCTCGGTGATGATTCGGCGCTAAACGGCAGGTATCGGCATGCCGCGCGACGAAAGCTCAATCAATGCGCCATGCCGCTCAGCGTGCCGAGATGCCGTTCACGGTCAAAAGCCTCGTTCACGTCGCAATACCTGCCGGTCGACTGTGTGCGCTTGACCAGCTTGAAGTACAGCGGCGGCCAGCCGATCGTGCCGTCGTCGTTGCGCGTCAGCACATACTCGCTGAAACGCACCGTCTCCGAAGCCGCGTAGTTGTCGCCCATCTCGCGCGTCGCCACGATCAGCCGCATCGGCTGCCCCGCCGCCGCCTTCAGCAGGCGGAAATCCTGCAGCAGGCAGTCCGCGCCGCCGCTCACGGTCAGCGTGTCGATTTCGTCGTCGTCGGCGCCCTTGGCCCGGGCCTTGCCCGGCGCGCCGTATAGCGGCACCAGGTTCCACTGGCCGCCATTGGCCTTGTCGACGAAGTGGAAGCTGATCATGTCGAAGCCATGCGCGTTGTAGTTCTCGCGCCAGCTGCGTATCACGTAGCCGTCGTTGCCGTCGAACGAGACGCGCGTCATGCCGTTGGCGACCGGCACCACCCGCGACAGCTCGCGGCCGGCCAGCGCCAGGCCGGCACCCGCGCCGAGCACGGCGAGCGCCACGATGCCGGCGATCCAGCGTTTCTTCATGCGAAGTCCTGAACAGATCGAGGTGCGCCACGCGCCCTGCGGCCGGCGCTCGCGCATCGAGAAAAAATGGGAAGCGCGGAGCTTGCAGGCGGCCGCCGGCCTTGTCAATCGAGGCCGGCGATAGGCGCCGCGAAGCGCAACGATCACCCCCATTGCGCCGCATCGCGTCGACAATCCACCCCACGTCAGATGCAACGCGCGGGAAACCGGCAAAGCACTTCAGGCCGGCGCTCATAACCAAAGCGCAAATCGATGGTTTCGCGAGACCGGGGCCGCCGATTAGATTGCTGCTGATCCGGCTCGATCGCAGCCGGTTCCGACGTTCTCCCGACCTGACTCGTGCCTCGATGACGCCCCGCTCCCGCCTTCGCCCTATTCGTCCCGTTCGTGCCCTTCGTACCACCCGCCGCCGCTTCCGCGTCGATTTCGCCGCCCGCTTGTCGTCCGTGGCCGCGGCCGCCGCGCTGGCCGTGCCGCTGGCCCTGCCGGCGCCGTCCGCGCAAGCCCAGGCCGCGCCCGACAACGCGCCGGTGCCCTCGCTGAAGGGCAAGCGGATCGGCATCACGGCCGCCGGCACCGACCATTACTGGGACCTGAAGGCCTACCAGGGCGCCATCGACGAGATCAAGCGCCTCGGCGGCACGCCGATCGCGCTCGACGCGGGCCGCAACGACAACCGCCAGATCGCCCAGATCCAGACGCTGATCGCGCAGAAGCCCGACGCGATCATCGAGCAGCTCGGCACCGCCTCGGTGCTCGAACCCTGGCTGCAGAAGATCCGCCAGGCCGGCATCCCGCTGTTCACGATCGACACCGCCTCGCCGGCCAGCATCAACGACACCACCTCGGACAACTTCTTCATCGGCGAGCAACTGGCGCTGAAGCTGGTCAACGACATCCACGGCGAGGGCAACATCCTGGTGTTCAACGGCTTCTACGGCGTGCCGGTCTGCGCGATCCGCTACGACCAGTTGAAGGCGGTGCTGAAGTACTACCCGAAGGTCCACATCATCGAGCCCGAGCTGCGCGACGTGATCCCGAACACGGTGCAGAACGCCTATGCGCAGGTCAGCCAGTTGCTGACCAAGTACCCGAAGGGGCAGATCTCGGCGATCTGGTCGGCCTGGGATGTGCCGCAGGTGGGCGCCACGCAGGCCGTGGACGCCGCGCATCGCGGCGAGATCCGCACCTACGCGGTGGACGGCAGCCCCGACGTGGTGGCGCTGGTCAAGGATCCGAAGTCGAGCGCGGGCGCGGTGGTGGCGCAGCAGCCGGCGCTGATCGGCAAGACCGCCGCCGACAACGTGGCGCGCTACCTGGCGGGCGACCGCTCGCTGCCGCCTTATACCTACGTGCCCTCGCTGCTGGTGACCAAGGACAATGCCGGCTCGCTGCAGCAAACGCTCGGCCAGGCCCAGCCCGTTGCGGCTGCAACGAAATGAGCGGGCCGGCCAGCACGCCGCCCGCGCTGGCGCTGCGCGGCATCGTCAAGCGCTTCGACGGCGTGCCGGCCCTGCGCGGCGCCTCGCTGACGGTGCCGCGCGGCACCGTGCATGGCCTGATCGGCCAGAACGGCGCGGGCAAGTCCACCCTGATCAAGATCCTGGCCGGCATCCATGAGGCCGATGCGGGGAGCATCGAGGTGGATGGGCTCGCGCGACGCGGCGCGGCCGGGATCGGCTTCATCCACCAGGAACGCCTGCTCGCGCCGACGCTGACGGTGGCCGAGGCGCTGTGGCTGGGCCGCGAACCGGCCTTCGGGCCGCGCGCGGCCGGCTCGCTGCGCCTGCTCGACCGGCGGCGGATGCGGCGCGCGGCGCTCGACGCGCTCGATGCGCATTTCGGCGTGACGCTGCCGCCCGACCGGCTGATCGGCGAACTGAGCGTGGCCGAGCAGCAACTGGTGCAGATCACGCGCGTGCTGGTGGAGCAGCCCGCCATCCTGGTGTTCGACGAGCCCACCGCCGCGCTGGTGAACCGCGAGGTGGAGCGCCTGCTGCGCACCATCGAGCATCTGCGCGAGCGCGGCCAGACCATTCTCTATGTCTCGCACTACCTCAACGAGATCGCCCAGGTTTGCGACGGCGTGACGGTGCTGCGCGACGGCGCCGACGTGGCCCACTTCGATGCGCGCGCAAGCTCGGTGGAGGCCATGGTGGCCGCGATGATCGGGGAGGACGCGCCGTCGGGCGCGCAGGCCGAGCCGCGCCGGATCGGCCCCGCGAGCCTGCGCGGGAGGGGGTGGTCGGGGCCGGGCCGCTTCGAGGACGTGTCGTTCTCAGTGGGCCGCGGGGAAATCGTCGGCGTGACGGGCCTGCTCGGCTCGGGCGGCAAGCCGCTGGTGCGCAGCCTGTTCGGGCTCGAACGCGGCGTGAGCGGCGGCCTCGCGCTCGACGGCCGCACGCTGCGCCTGCGCTCGCCGCGCGACGCTGTGCGCCAGGGCATCGCCTTCGTGCCGGAGGACCGTCGCGCCCACGGCGTGGCGCCCGCGTTGTCGGTGCGCGAGAACATCTCGCTGGCCAGCCTCGGGCGCGTGAGTCGCTTCGGCCTGGTGGCCCGCGCGCGGGAAACCGGCATCGTGGCGGGCCTGATCGAGGCGCTGGCGATCCGCGCGCCCGGCAGCGACGCGCCGGTGCGCCAGCTCTCGGGCGGCAACCAGCAGAAGGTCGCGCTCGCCAAGTGGCTGAGCCGCGCCTCGCATGTCTATCTGCTCGACGAGCCGACCATCGGCGTCGACATCGGCGCGAAGCACGAGATCTACCGGCTGCTCGAGCGCCTCGCGCGCGAGGGCGCCAGCGTGCTGCTGTTCTCGAGCGACCTGATCGAGCTGCTCGGCATCACCGACCGCGTGCTGGTGATGGCGCGCGGCCGCCTGGTTCGCGAACTCGTCACGCGCGACACCGACCGCCACGAACTGCTCGCCTGGGCCACCGGCGCGCGCGGCGGCGATGCCTTCGAGCGCGGCCAGGCACGCAGCGAGGCGGCGGCATGAGCAAGGTCCTCGACGCCCGGCCCGACGCGACCGCCGGCGGCG
>NZ_VWWK01000191.1:0-12688 GCF_011753035.1 Burkholderia sp. Ax-1720
CGCGACGGCGGCCGGTGGCCGAGCCACCTCGGCCAGCACCGCCGTGCCGCCGGCCGCCCCGCCCGGTGCGGCTCCCCGCGCTCCGGCCGGAACCCCGCCCGGAGCCCCAAGCGCATCGAGCGCGGCCGACGCGGCGAACGCGATCGATCCCGACACGCAGCGGCTGTTCGACGCCTGCCGCGAGCAGAGCCAGCGCACCCAGCTGGCGGTCGCGCAGGAGGTGCGCACGCGCTACCGCTTCGACGACATCGTGTTGCCCGACGAGACGCGCGACTGGCTGCTCGAGGTGCTGCACTACGCGCGCAACCGGCACCAGGTGGTCGAGGGCTGGGGCTTCGACGCCAAGCACCAGGCCAGCCGCAACCTCAGCGTGCTGTTCCACGGGCCCTCGGGCACCGGCAAGACCATGGCCGCCTCGATCATCGCCAACGAGCTGAACCTGGGGCTGTTCCGCATCGACCTGGCCAGCATCGTCAGCAAGTACATCGGCGAGACCGAGAAGCAGCTCGCGCAACTGTTCGACCAGGCCGAGGCAATGAACGTGGTGCTGTTCTTCGACGAGGCCGAGGGGCTGTTCGCCAAGCGCACCGACACGCGCGACGCGCACGACCGCTACGCGAACCTGCAGACCGGCTACCTGCTGCAGCGCATCGAGACCTACCAGGGCATCGTGATCCTCTCGACCAACCTGCTGCAGAACATCGACAAGGCCTTCCTGCGGCGCTTCCGCTTCATCGTCGAATACCCGTTCCCGAGCGAGGCGCAACGGCTCGCGCTGTGGCGCAACGCCTTCCCGGCGGCCGCGCCGCTCGGCGACGACCTCGACTTCGCCCTGCTGGCCGAGCGCGCGCCGCTGTCGGGCGGCAACATCAACAACATCGCGATCGGCGCGGCCTTCCTGGCCGCCGCGGAAGGCGCGGCGGTGGGCTGGCGGCATCTGCTGCAGGCCACCGAGCGCGAGTATCGCAAGCTCGGGAAGGTGTTCGTGCCGCATGAATTCGAGTGGGGCGAGGATGATTAGGCCTGGCGGACCGGCGCAGGCGATGTGATGGGCAAGCTCGGCGCGAGCGTCGTCAAACCGGCCGTGAAGGCGGCCGAGCCCGGCAGCCCCGGGCGGACGGCGGCGCCCGCGGCCGGCGATGGCGGCGATGCCGGGCTCGTGCCGATGGCCGCGTATCACTATGGCGGCAGTGCGCTGGGCTGGCCGGCCGCGGTCCGCGAGAAGGGCGCGCCCGGATCGCCCTCGGCGACGGCGCACGCGGTTTCGCCCCCGCCCGCCGTACCGCCCCCTCCCGTGAGCGCGCCCACGCCCTTCGCCCCCGCTACGCCGCCGAACCGCACCGGGCTGCCCGACGATCTGAAACGCGGCGTCGAACACCTCGCCGGCGTCGATCTCGACGCCGTGCGCGTCCACTATGGTTCGCCGCAACCCGCCCGCTTCGGCGCGCTCGCCTATGCGTTCGGTGCCGAGATCCATCTCGCGCCGGGGCAGGAACGCCATCTGCCTCACGAAACCTGGCACATCGCGCAGCAGGCACAGGGCCGCGTCGCGCCCACCCTGCAATGGAAGCGCGACCTGCCCGGCAGCGAGAACGCCGCGCTGGAACGCGAGGCGGACCAGATGGGCGAAGCGGCGCTGCGAGCCGGCCGGACGACCGAGGCGAACGGAGCGAACGAAACGAACGGAGCGAACGGAGCGAGCCATGCAGGCGGCATGGGCGGCACGGGCGGCTTGGTCCGAGCGAGCGCGGCGGGCAGTTCGCGGCGCGTCGGCCGCTGGCGAGCCTCGCCGTCGCACGGCGTGGTGCAGCGCATGCCGGACGAAGCACTGAAACAGCTGCGCAATTACTCGAATATCGAAGCGGGCCTGGCCCTGGCGCTGAGGAACGCACGCTGGATCCACGAGACCTTTCCGCTGCTGCGCAGCAATCAGGAAACCTACAAGTCGATCAAGTCGGCCCTGGTCAGGCAGGTGCGCGAGGCCGCGAACTACGCCCCCCTCTATCACGTCTTCATCAGGACCTGGAACGACGGGCTCTACGCTCACGACCTCGCCTACGTCCCCAGGCAACCAAGGAACCTGTCTACCTATGCCCCCCGCCCCCACGAGCCGTTCGTGGCAGGCGCGAAAGCGACGGACGAAGCCCTGGCGGCATGGTTCAGCAAGCCGTCGTGGGCGAAATTGTCGAATCCCGACAGCAAGCTCGCGAAGGCAATTCCGACGCTGCTGACGGAACAGGATTTCCCCGAGCGCGTCACCACGGCCCTGAAGCTCTACTTCGCCCACACGGCGAATTTCGTGCCGGTCAACAATCTCGGCCGCGATTTCCGCTCGGTCGAGCACGGTCAGTACTACCGATCGAGCAACGACCCGGTGCGCCGGGACAATACCGCCCTGCTGAAGGCAGCGGTACGAAAAAACGCGAAACGGGACGGCACCGACCTGCCGGAAAAATTCACGGCCCAGATCACGAATCGCGCGCTGCATGACGCGCTGGTCGAACGCGGTTACGTGAAACCGCAGATCCAGGCGACGCAGTTCGTCGGATCGAGTCAGGATCCCGCCAGCAGCATCTCGGTCTACCAGAGCGTCGCCGGCACCCATACGGGCTCGCTCGGCCTGATCCAGAACGTCTATCGCACCGTGCAGATCGGCACGCAGCTCGCGCCGGCGAGTGCGCCGTCGTCGCGACGCTCGTGGCGGGAACCGTCCGAGGCGACCGTCGATCCATTGCTCCAGCCCTTGATCCCGGACGCGCAACTCGCGCCCGACACCGAGCTCAACTATCACGATCTGCTGCTCCTCGATCGCGGCACGCTGATCGCGCAGACCGCGAAGGAAGTCGGGAAGATACTGAGCGCCGGCCGGCGCGGCTGGCGGGCCGTGCCGATCCAGTCGCCCACCCACGCGAGCCTGATCCTGGAGCTGGTCGATCGGGCCGGCGGCAACCCGCTCGCCGAATCGGTCTGGCGCAATACCTTTATCGCGGCATTCAACGAGGCCGCCGGGACATTGGGCCTGCAAACGCGCGCGACCCATCGCGGCAGCTTCGGTTTCCTGTATCCGAGCGTGTCGTCGGTGGGCGGCCCGGTGCGGCTCTGGCCCGGCCTGACACCGCCCAATGTCTTCAAGGGCTTGGTCGTCAAGGCCCTCGAGATCCTGCACGAGAACGACTCGCGCTTCCAGAAACCGGACCTTACCCGGAGCAAGCGGCCCAGGCCTGCCGCATCCACGACGCAATGGCGCGACGTGCCGCTCTATCGCGAGGCCCTGAAGACGGCGGTCCGCTATGCACAGGACAGCTTGCACGGCGTGGTGTCGATCGACGGCCCCCGGGCCTTCGCGCGATGGATCATGGTGCGCCTGCAACGCAACCTCAAGCGCGCGCAGTTCCTGCTCGCGCGCCCGGTGGCGAGGAAATCCACCGACCACGAGGCCGCCTATGTGAAGGCGGCCTCGGTGATCGAGAACCTGATGGAGTACAGCTATCTGCTCGAAGCCTTCAACGCGCATGGCCCCGACTCGCCAGACGCCGTGCGAAACGACCCGTATCCGCAGTATCTGCGTGACTCGCTCTCGCTCGATCCCACGCGGCACGACACCGCGACGTTCTACCTGGACAGCGGCATGCAGGCGATCGTGACCGCCAACCTGCTCGCGCGCACCTGGGCGATCGACCACAAACGCATCGGCGCCGACGAACCGCTCGAGTCGATCGACCTGTACAGCTATTTCGAATACTCGTCGGTCGACAAGGAAAACCTCTACATCCGGCCGATCAATCGCGGCGCGCAGGGCTATCTCGACAGCGCCGCCCTGGACGAGGTGCTCGACGAGCGGGACCGGCAGGGCACGGCACCGCCCGCGATCATCGCCGCCGACCTGAACCCGGTGCTGACCTCGATCCAGGCAAGCCGCAACCGCGTGCCCTACGGCGAGGTGTTCCGCCGCTTCGCGAACCAGACCGCGAGCGGGGCAGGACCGAGCACCGGCCCCGCCCCGCTCAACGACACCACGGTGCCGATCGTCGACGTGACGAACGCGCCGCTGTCGGATGCCGCCAAGCTCGATCTCGCGGCTGGCTACGAGAATTTCATCATCGTCGAAAGCCTGTCGAAGCATCAGCAGCTGAGTGCCGACAAGTTCACCATGGGCCGGCTCAGCGCGATCGGCACGCCCGAGTTCATGCGTGCCGCGAACGCCCTGGTCAAGCCGATCGAGGAAGCCGCGTTCCATCGGCTGACGGCCACCTACCGCCTGCGCGCGGATCGCATCTTCTACGGCGGCAGGGACAGCGCCAACACCGCCTTGCTGGCCGCGCAACTGAAGGACGCCGGTCAATACGACCGGTTCATGGTGCTGATGGGGCGCGAGACGATGTGGAATGCGATCGACAAGCGCCCCGACGGCGATGCCGCGACGCTGCGCGAGCGCCAGCGGGCCATGCGCATCGTGCTCGACGAGGTGCTCGCCGTTTATGTCGACGAGGTGCTCGCGCCGGCGAAAAGCAAGCTGGACCTCGACGCCGCGCTCCGGGCGCTGCCCGATGCCGACCGACGCGATGTGACGCAGCGCATCGAGCGACGCTTCGGCGCCACGCTGAAAACCAAGGAGGCCGATGATCCCCACGTGCGCGAGTTCCTGCGCCTGTCCCCCGACTCGTGGCAATCGACCGGCATCGCCAATGTCGGCAACACCTGCTATCTTGCGGCCGCGCTGAACCTGCTGGCGCTGTCGCCGTATCGGAGCCTGTTCGCGGCGCTGCCGCCGCCCGCCGTCGATCCGCTCGCCGAGCCGCGCGCGCAGATCGCGGTCATGCTGGCCACGATACGCAGCGGACAGCCCGTCGACTCCGCCGCCGTGGGCCACCTGCTCATCACGCTCGACGCAGCGGGCCTGCTCGGCGACGGCGCGCTGGCGCTGAACGCCCAACGCGATCCGACCGAACTGCTGGGCAATCTGATCGACCACTTCGGCACCGCCAATGCGGGCGGTGCCAATTACCGGCTCACCCAGGTCTACAGCAAGCGCATCTCCCTCGGCCGGGGTCTCCAGCGGCGCGATGGCTTGGCCCCGGCCGGCTTCTCGCCCTTCACGCCGGCACCGGACACCGGCTTCGGCAATTTCGCCGACGTGCGCACGGCCGACTGGCTGATCAAGCTGCCGATCACCGGCGTCGACAACCTGCGGGACGCGCTGCGCAGCTATCAGAGCCGGGAGCGGATCGCGCAGATCAGCGGCGTGACGCCGGTCAACCAGGGCGGCGCGCAGCGCAATGTCGTGTTCACCTCGACGGGCGAAAGCCAGATCAGTCTCGGCAACGAGGCGCCGCGCGCGATCACGATCCAGCTCGTGCGCTGGGTCCAGGCGCAGCAGCGGATCCGCAAGGACAGCCGGCCCATCGACATGCCGCGACGCTTCGCGCTCAACGGGCGCCGCTACCGCATCCAGACGGTCGTCTACCACGTCGGCGCGCAACCTTATGTCGGCCACTACACGACCAGCACGCGCGACGACGCGGGCTACTGGAGCTACCGCGACGACAGCCGCGTCTCGCCCGACTACGATCACGTGCAGCGGATTCAATACGGTTATGTCTATACCTATGTCGACGAGGGGCCGCTTACCCTGGCGGACGCCAACCTGCTCGACCTCGCGAACCCGGGGCCGTGGCCGCCGCCCGGGCCGCTTGCGCCGCCGCCCGTCGCCGTACAGGACGCGCAACAGCAGCAGCCGCTCGCCCCCGCGCCCTTGCCGGCCGTGACCACCACCACGACACGATCGGACAATGACGGGCGCGGCCGAAAGCGGCCCTTCGACTCGACGCTCGGCCGGCGGCCGACGTCCACCCGCCAGCCAGCCCGGAAGCCGGCGCCGAGCGATACGGAGCAGGAATCCGAACGACCGTTCAAGCGCCGGCCGCCCGACCCCGACGGCAAGCCGGGAGAGGACAGATCCTGAACGGCGCCAGCCTCGCGCCGAGGCAGGCGCGATCGCATGCGCGGCGTCGTGGCCCCGCTTCGCCGGCCCCACCTCCATTCAATGAGAGAATCGCGCTTTCCCCTTCTCCGACGGAGCCCGCATGAAGCGTCTGCTGTCCACGCTCGCCATCACCGCCGCGCTCGCGACGGCGCTCTCGCCTGCCGCCCCGGCCGCCGCCGCGACGCCGCCCGGCATCTTCGTGATCGCCACCCAGATCGGCGAGTTCACCACGCTCGATCCGGCCGAGATCTACGAGCTGGTGCCCTCCGAATACGTCGCCAACACCTACGAGCGGCTGGTGCGCGTCGACCTGCGCGACCCGACGAAATTCGAAGGCCGCATCGCGCAATCGTGGAGCGTGGGCGCCGACGGCACCACCTACACCTTCAAGCTGAAACCGGGCCTCAAGTTCCATTCGGGCAACCCGGTGACGGCCGACGACGTGGCCTGGTCGATCCAGCGCACGGTGCTGCTCGGCAAGGGCCCGGCCGGCGTGCTGGCCGACCTCGGCCTCACCAGGGACAACGTGATGCAGAAGGTGCGCGCGATCGACGCCGCCACCGTGAGCCTGCAGACCGATCGCAAGACCGCGCCGAGCTTCGTGCTCAACGTGCTGAGCGCGGGCCCCGCCTCGATCGTCGATCGCAAGCTGCTCGAATCGCACGCGAGCGGCGGCGACTACGGCAATGCCTGGCTCAAGACCAACGACGCCGGCTCGGGCCCGTACCGGCTGGTGAAGTGGTCGCCCAACGAGAGCATCGTGCTGCAGCGCTTCGACGGCTATCCCTCGCCGTACCCGATGAAGCGCGTGGTGCTGCGCCATGTGCCCGAAGCCTCGGCGCAGCGGCTGCTGCTCGAGAACGGCGATGTCGATGCGGCGCGCAACCTGAGCCCGGACAGCCTCGCCAGCCTGGCCAAGGCCGGCAAGATCCAGGTCAGCGCCACGCCGGTGGCCGCGCTGATGTACCTGAGCCTGAACACCAGGAACCCGAACCTCGCCAAGCCGGAAGTGCAGCAGGCGATGAAGTGGCTGGTGGACTACCAGGGCATCCAGCGCAACATCCTCGCCAGCACCTACAAGGTCCACCAGACCTTCCTGCCCGACGGCTTCCTCGGCGCGCTCGACAGCGATCCCTATCACCGCGACGTGGCCCGCGCCAAGGCGCTGCTGGCCAAGGCCGGCCTGCCGAACGGCTTCGACGTGAGCATGGACATGCCGAACGACTACCCCTTCGTCGAGATCGCGCAGGCCCTGCAGGCCAACTTCGCGGCCGGCGGGATCCGCGTCAAGCTGATCCCGGGCGACGCCAAGCAGGCGATCGGCAAGTACCGCGCGCGCCAGCACGACATCTTCATCGGCGAGTGGTCGCCCGACTACATGGACCCGAACAGCAATGCGCGCGGCTTCGCCTGGAACCCCGACAACTCCGACAACGCGCCCACCCGCATGCTGGCCTGGCGCAATGCCTGGAACATTCCCGAGCTGACGCGGCAGACCGATGCGGCGCTGGCCGAACCGTCGGCCACCAAGCGCGCGAAGCTGTACCAGCAGTTGCAGCAGTCGGTGCTCGCGAATTCGCCCTTCGTGATCCTGTTCGAGAAGGTGGTGCAGGTGGCCACGCGCCCCGGCGTGACCGGCCCCGAGATCGGCCCGATCAACGACCTCACCTCGTATCGCACGCTGAAGAAATAAGCGTGCCCTGGCCCGGCCGCGCCGGGCCCGGCGCTCCCGCGGGCGGCCCGTGCCGGCGCCGCCCCGCGCCTGTCGCTCCCCTCCCGTCGAATTTTGGCCGGTTCCGGTCGCCCCCCGCTCTCTGCTCTAATACAGCAGGCCCGTGCCGTCGCCGGGCCTGCCGCGTTCCGCTCGTCATCCCGCCAGCCTCGGGTTCCGAACCATGGAGTGTGTATGAAGCCCAGCATGTCCTCGCTTGCCGCGCTGCTCGCCGCCGTCTCGACCTGCTTCGCGCTGGCCACCGTGCCCGCCGTCGAGGCGCGGGCCGCCACGCCGAAGGACATGTTCGTGATGGCCACCCTGCTCGACGAGTTCTCGACGCTCGACCCGGCCGAGGTCTACGAGCTGGTGCCGGAGGAATACATCGCGAACGTCTACGACCGGCTGGTGCGCGTCAATCTCGCCGATCCCTCGAAGTTCGACGGCGACATCGCGCAATCGTGGAGCGTCGACGCCGAGGGCACCGGCTTCACGTTCCGGCTGCGCGACGGCCTGCGCTTCCATTCCGGCAACGCGTTGACGGCCGAGGACGTGGCCTGGTCGATCCAGCGCGCGGTGCTGCTCGACAAGGGGCCGGCCGCGGTGCTGGCCGGCATCGGCCTGAACAAGGCCAACGTGATGCAGAACGTGAGGAAGCTCGACGATCACACCGTGATGATCCGCACCGATCGCAAGTACGCGCCGACCTTCGTGCTGAACGTGCTGGGCTCCTGGCCGGCCTCGGTGGTCGATCGCACGCTGCTGCTCGCGCAGCAGCAGAACGGCGACTACGGCAACGGCTGGCTCAAGACCCACGAGGCCGGCTCGGGCGGCTACCGGCTGGTGAAGTGGACCGCCGGCGACAGCCTGGTGCTGCAGCGCTTCGACGGCTACCGCCTGCCGCTGGCGATGAAGCGCATCGTGCTGCGCCACGTGCCCGAGGCGGCCACCCAGCGGCTGATGCTGGAGAGCGGCGACATCGACGCGGCGCGCGACCTGAGCCCCGACGACCTGGCCGCCGTGGTCAAGAGCGGCAAGGCCAGGGTGGCGGCCTCGCCGCAGGCCACCCTGCTCTATCTCGGCCTGAACACCCGGAATCCGACGCTGGCCAGGCCGCAGGTGCAGGAGGCGCTCAAATGGCTGGTCGACTACCAGGGCATCCAGCGCAACGTGGTGAAGACCACCTACCGCGTGCACCAGAGCTTCCTGCCCGACGGCTTCCTCGGCACGCTCGACAGCAATCCCTATCATCTCGACGTGGCGCGCGCCAAGGCGCTGCTGGCCAAGGCCGGCGTGCCGAACGGCTTCGCGGTGACGATGGACGTGCGCAACGACTACCCGTACACGGAGATCGCCCAGGCGATCCAGGCCAATTTCGCGCAGGCGGGCATCAAGCTCACGCTGATCCCCGGCGACAACAAGCAGACGCTGGCCAAGTACCGCGCGCGCCAGCACGACATCTACATCGGCGACTGGTCGGCCGACTACATCGACCCGCACAGCAACGCGCAGGGTTTCGCCTGGAATCCCGACAATTCGGACAACTCGAGCTTCAAGATGCTGGCCTGGCGCAATGCCTGGAACATTCCCGAGCTGACCAGGCAGACCGACGCGGCGCTGGCCGAACCCTCGCCCACCCGGCGCGCGCAGCAGTACCAGGCGATGCAGAAGGCGGTGCTGGCGAATTCGCCCTTCGTGATCCTGTTCGAGAAGGTGGCCCAGGTGGCGACCGCGCCGGGCGTGAGCGGGCTGGCGGTGGGGCCGATCAACGACCTGGTTTCGTATCGGCAGTTGAAGAAGTAAGGCGCGCGGCGGCGGGCGCGGGAGCCTCACCCGGTTTTCGCGCCCCCGCGCATCCGGCATACTTCGGGTTCGCGCCGCTCGCCGCGCGAACGATTTCACCGCCCAGGAGATGCCCCGCCCGATGTCGTCCCCCTCCACGCTGTTCGACTCGCTGCGCACGCTGCCCGCGCGGCAGCCGCTCGCGCGCTGGGCGCTGCGCGTGCTGCGCTGGGCGCTGACGCTGGCCGTCACCTTCGCCGGCCTGCTGGCGCTGACCTTCGTGATCGGCCGCAAGGTGCCGATCGACCCGGTGCTGGCGGTGCTCGGCGATCGCGCCTCGGCCGCCGCCTACGCGGCCGAACGCGCCGCGCTCGGGCTCGACAAGCCGCTGCTCACGCAGTTCGCGATCTATGTGCGCGACGTGCTGCACGGCAATCTCGGCACCTCGCTGCTGACCTCGAACCCGGTCGGCGACGACATCCTGCGCGTGTTCCCGGCCACCCTCGAACTGGCGAGCCTCGCCACCCTGATCGGGATCGGCATCGGCGTGCCGCTCGGAGTGGCCGCCGCGGTGCGCCACAACCGTCCGATCGATCACGTGGCGCGTTTCATCGGCCTGATCGGCAGCTCGGTACCGGTGTTCTGGCTGGGCCTGATGGGCCTGCTGCTGTTCTACGCGAAGCTGCACTGGGTGGGCGGCCCGGGCCGGCTCGATCCCGCCTGGGACGGCATGGTCGACACGCGCACCGGCATCCTGCTGATCGACGCGGCGCTGGCCGGCGAATGGGAAGTCTGGCGCAACGCGCTCTCGCACATCGCGCTGCCGGCCGCGATCCTCGGCTACTACTCGGTGGCCTACCTGAGCCGCATGACGCGCGCCTTCATGCTCGAGCAGCTCAGCCAGGAATACATCGTCACCGCGCGCGCCAAGGGCGTGCCCGAGCGCCGCGTGATCTGGCGCCACGCCTTCGGCAATATCGCCGTGCCGCTGCTGACCGTGATCGCGCTGACCTACAGCAACCTGCTCGAAGGCTCGGTGCTCACCGAGATCGTGTTCGCCTGGCCCGGCATCGGCTCCTACCTGACCGGCGCGCTGCTCAATGGCGACATGAACGCGGTGCTGGGCTCGACGCTGGTGATCGGCGCGATGTTCATCACCCTCAACCTGCTGACCGACGCGCTCTACCGCGTGTTCGATCCGCGCGCGCGCTGACGCCGGCCCGCTCCGTGCCCGCGCGCCTGGCCGCCTCCACCGGATTCCGATGACCCAGCCTCCCGCCCCTCCCCAAGCTTCCCCGCCCGCCGGCCGCTGGCGCGCCTGGCTGCTCAGCGAGACGCCCGCCTCGCGCCGGCAGGCCTCGCTGGGCCTGGCCTGGCGACGCTGGCAGCGCTTCGCAAGCAATCCGCTGAACCTGCTGGGGCTGGCGATCCTCGCCGCGCTGGTGCTGGTGGCCCTGCTCGCGCCGCTGCTGATGCCGCACGACCCGCTGCGCCAGGTGCTGAACGACCGGCTGCTGCCGCCCGGCACGCCCTCGCACTGGCTCGGCACCGACCAGCTCGGCCGCGACATCCTCTCGCGCATGATCGGCGGCTCGCGCATCACGCTCGGCATCGCGATCCTGGTGGTGGCGATCGTGGTGCCGATCGGCGTGCTGATCGGCACCACCGCCGGTTTCGTCGGCGGCTTCGTCGACAGCATCCTGATGCGCCTCACCGACATCGCCCTGGCCTTCCCGAAGATCGTGCTGGCGCTGGCCTTCGCGGCCGCGCTCGGGCCGGGCATCGTTAACGCGGTGGTGGCGATCTCGATCACCGCCTGGCCGGCCTATGCGCGGCTCGCGCGCGCCGAGACGATCCGCATCGCGCAGGCCGACTTCATCCACGCCGCGCGCCTGCAGGGCGCCTCGGGCTGGCGCATCCTGCGCCGCTATATCGTGCCGCTGTGCCTGTCCTCGGTGATCGTGCGCGCCACGCTCGACATGGCCGGCATCATCCTGACGGTGGCCGGGCTCGGCTTCCTCGGCCTCGGCGCGCAGCCGCCCAGCCCGGAATGGGGCTTCATGGTGGCCTCGGGCCGCAACGTGCTGCTCGATGCCTGGTGGGTGGCCACCCTGCCCGGGGTGGCGATCCTGCTGGTCAGCCTGGCCTTCAACCTGCTCGGCGACGGGCTGCGCGACGTGCTGGACCCGCGCCATGGAGCCTGACGCGATGCAGACGCCCGCCATCGGCAACACCCCGCCCGCCGCCGCGCCGCTGGTCGAGATCGACGGGCTGCGGATCGGCTTTCGCGGCCACGACGGCCGGCTCGCGGACGCGGTGCGCGACCTCTCGCTCACACTCGCGCCGGGCGAACGTCTCGGCATCGTCGGCGAATCGGGCTCGGGCAAGTCGCTGACGGGCCGCGCCCTGCTCGGCCTGCTGCCAGGCGCCGCGCAGTGGTCGGCGCGCGCCATGCGCTTCGCCGGCCGCGACCTGCTGACGATGCGCGAGGCCGAGCGGCGGCGACTCTGCGGCGCCGAGATCGCGATGATCCTGCAGGATCCCAAGTACTCGCTGAACCCGGTGATGACGGTGGCCCGGCAAATGGCCGAGGCGTTCCGGCTGCGCGAGCCGGGCCTGAGGGGACGCGCGCTGCGCGAGCGCATCGTGGCCGCGCTCGAGGCGGTCGAGATCCGCGATCCGGCGCGCGTGGCCGATGCCTATCCGCACGAGCTGTCGGGCGGCATGGGGCAGCGCGTGATGATCGCGATGATGGTCTCCACCGGGCCGCGCCTGCTGATCGCCGACGAGCCGACCTCGGCGCTCGACGTGGCGGTGTCGATGCAGGTGCTGGCGGTGCTCGACGCGATGGTGGCCAGGCACAACAGCGGCCTGCTGTTCATCAGCCACGACCTGCCGCTGGTGATGTCGTTCTGCGATCGCGTGGCGGTGATGTACGCGGGGCGCGTGGTGGAGACCTGCGCGGCGCGCGATCTGGCCCACGCGACGCATCCCTACACGCGCGGGCTGCTCGGCGCGACGCCGCCGCTGGCCGCGCCGCCCGAGGCGCTGCCGGTGCTGGCGCGCGATCCGGCCTGGCTGAAGGAGGCCGAGCAATGATGCCGGAACACGGGATCGAGGCAGGCGCGGCACTGCCGATCGAGCCGGCCGAGCCGATGATCGAGGTGCGCGAGGCCTCGGTGCGCTTCGCCACGCGCGGCGGCCACGTCGAC
>NZ_VWWK01000192.1:0-12594 GCF_011753035.1 Burkholderia sp. Ax-1720
GGCTTTCCCAACTACGAAGCCTCGGAGGAGATCGATTCGCTCGACGCGCGCGACCTCAGCCAGGAGGATTTCCACAAGCACTACGTGATGCAGAACCTGCCCTGCCGGGTACGCGGCGCGGCGGCGCCCGCCCTGGGCGATCGCGCTGTGCCAGCGCGTGGCGCTCGCCCACGGCGGCAGCTTCACGGCACCGGAACTCGCCGCCGGCAGCGCTGCACGCAGCACCCTGACGCTGCCGCGCAAGGCCAGCGCATGAGCTTTTTTCCGGCGCACGAACTTTACGTGCGCCTTTCCGCCTCTATACTGACGCTTCCTTTATTCCCGGAGTCGTTTCGTTGATACAGATCATCGCGCTGATCGGCGCGTTGTTGCTGGTGGCCCTGAACGGGTTCTTCGTGGCCGCCGAATTCGGTCTCGTCAAGCTGCGCGCCACGCGCGTCAAGACGCTGGCCCGTCAGCACGGCCTACGCGGCCGCATCCTGCGCATCGTCCATGCGCGCCTCGACGCCTACCTGTCCGCCTGCCAGCTCGGCATCACGCTGGCCTCGCTCGGCCTCGGCTGGATCGGCGAGCCCGCCTTCGCCGAGATCCTCTCGCCGCTGCTTGACGCGCTGGGCATCGAATCGCCGCAACTGGTGCACGCGATCTCGCTGGTGTTCGCGTTCTCGGTGATCTCCTTCCTGCACATCGTGGTGGGCGAGCTCGCGCCGAAATCGATGGCGATCCGCCAGCCCGAGCAGGTCGGCCTGTGGCTGGCGCTGCCGCTCTATGCCTTCTACTGGATGATGTACCCGGCGATCTGGGTGCTGAACAGCAGCGCCAACGCGGTGCTGCGCATCGTCGGCCTGTCCGCCGAGCACGGCGGCGACTCGCATTATTCGACCGACGAGCTGAAGCTGATCCTGCGCAGCCGCCGCAACGCGGCCGGCGCCAAGGCGCCGGTGGCCACCTACAGCAACGACGAGTGGAACACGCTGGCGCATTCGCTCGACTTCTCCTCGATGACGGTATCGGACCTGATGCGCCCGGCCAACGAGATGATCGGCCTGCGCCGCGACCTGCCGCTGCCCGACAACATGGAGGTGGTGGCGCGCCATCGCTTCAGCCGCTACCCGCTGTTTACCGACGCCTCGCGCGAGCAGGTGACGGGCCTGATCCATCTGAAGGACCTGCTGCTGGCGCGCCATGCCGGCGCCGCGCTGGAGGACCTGTCCGACTACGTGCGCCCGGTCCAGTACGTGCGGCCCGACACGCCCGCGCTCGAGCTGTTCCGGCGCTTCCGCAAGGGCGCGCCGCACTTCGCGCTGGTCGGCAACAAGCACGAGAAACCGATCGGCTTCCTCACGCTCGACAACCTGCTCGGCGCGCTGGTCGGCCAGATCCACGACGAGTTCCGCCAGGGCGACGCCGACTGGGCGCGCCTGGACGACGGCACGCTGATGGGCAAGGGCAGCCTGCCGGTGGTGTCGCTCGAGCAGGCGCTGGGCATCGACATCGACGAGGGCCGCGCCGAATCGGTCGGCGGCCTGGTGATCCAGGCCCTCAGCGACCTGCCGACCGAGGGCCAGCGCGTGTCCTTCGACAGCTTCGACGTGGTCGTGAAGAAGATGAACGGGCCGCGCATCGTGCTGGTGCGCGTCTACCCGAAGGCGCTGAAGGAAGCCGACGAGTAAGCCGACGAGTAAGCGCGACGGCGGCGGCACCCTCCCTCGCCGCCGTTCTCTCTCCCCGAAACAAAAACGCCCGCGCGCGACGGCCCCGAGGCCATCGCGCGCGGGCCGGCTTGCGCCCTTTTCCGCTGCCGTCACGCGCCGGATCGGCGCGCCGCCTCAGGCGCGCTCGTGCCGCATGTCGGCGGCGATCCAGTCGAGCACCGAGGCGTGCTTCGGCTGCCAGCCGAGCAGGCGCCTGGCGCGTTCGCCGCGCACGCGGCTGTTCGAGCCCAGGCCGTAGTTCGCCATCTCGTAGCCCCATTCCGCCTCGGCGTCCTTCAGCGGCCAGTCCTGCGCCGCGCCCAGGCCCATCGCCCGGGCGATCGCGGCCGACATGTCGCGGAATGCCGCCTCGCCGTTCTCGACGAAGTAGAAGGTGCCTTCGGCCGGCGTGCGTTGCAACGCGAGCCGATAGACCTCGACCACGTCGTCGATATGCACGTTCGACCAGATGTTGCGGCCCGGGCCGACGTGGCGCACCACGCCGCTCTTGCGCGCCTGGCGGATCAGGCGCGGCAGTTGCACGCTCTCGCGCGGCAGGCCCAGGCCATGGCCGTAGATCAGCGTATTGCACAGCACGGCGGGACGAATGCCTTGCCGCGAGGCGCCCAGCACGAGATTGTCGATCGCCACGCGCGCGGCCTTGTCGGCGGTCGGCTCGGGCAGCTTGTCCTCGTAGTAGATCGTCTCGCTGCCCTCGCCGCCCGAGGCGTCGCCGACGATGCTCGAGCCGCTGGTATGCAGCAGCACCTTGCCCGAACCGCCCAGCCCTTCGATCAGCGCCTCGACCGCGCCGCGATGGTCGCTATCGGCCGCGTTGATCACCGCATCGGCCGCCTGGGCCTCGCGCACCAGCAACGCGCGATCGTCGAGCGAACCGAGCCGCGGCTCGACGCCGATCGCGCGCAGTTCCTCGGCCTGCTCCTCGCGGCGCACCAGCCCGACCACCTGGTGCCCGTCGCCGGCCAGTCCAGCGGCGATCGAGCCGCCGATGAAACCACCCGCGCCCGTGACGAAAATCTTCATGTCGCACTCCTTGTATCGGTTCGTGAATGCAGCCAGTGTGAGCGCGATCGGGCCTCGTAAAAACCGTGTTAGGCTCAAGTCATTCTTGAATCAGGATCAAAAATGAAGACCTCGACCGAGGAATTGCAGACCTTCGTCGCGATCATCGACAGCGGCTCGATCACCGCCGCCGCCGAGCAGCTCGGCCAGACCGTGTCGGGCGTGAGCCGCGCGCTGAACCGGCTGGAACGCAAGCTCGGCGTCACGCTGCTGCGCCGGACCACGCGCAGCTCGCAGTTGACCGACGAGGGCGAGTTGCTGCTCACGCGCGCGCGCGACATCCTGCAATCGGTGGAAGAGGCCGAGACGGCCGTGTCGCTGGGCCGCGTGAAGCCGGCCGGGCGGCTGCGCGTGGACGCCGCCACGCCCTTCATGCTGCACGCGATCGTGCCGAACCTGCCCGCCTTCACCGCGCGCTATCCCGACATCCAGCTCGAACTGACCAACAACGAACGTTTCGTCGACCTGATCGAGCAGCGCATCGACATCGCGATCCGGATCGGCACGCTGCCCGATTCGACGCTGCATGCGCGAGCGCTCGGCGCCTGCCCGCTGCACATCCTGGCCAGCCCCGCCTACCTGGCCGAGCACGGCACGCCGCGCAGCGTCGCCGACCTGAAGCGGCACAAGCTGCTCGGCTTCAGCGACATCGAAACCCTCAACCGCTGGCCGCTGCGCCGGCGCGGCGCGGGCGGCCAGCCCGACGGCGAGGGCGTCGTCATCGAGCCGGCCCATACCGCCTCGAGCGGCGAGACGCTGCGCCATCTCGCGCTCGGCGGGCTCGGCATCGTCTGCCTGTCCGATTTCATGACCGCCGCCGATATCGCGGCGGGGCACCTGGTCCCGCTGCTCGGCGAGCTGATGAGCGACTATCGGCAGCCGATCAATGCCGTCTACTATCGCCACGCCGCGCTGACCGGGCGCGTGCAGGGCTTCCTCGATTTCCTGAGCCAGCATGTCAAGCTCTGAGGCCGCGGCGCGTCCCGCGCTGCCGGCCGTCTACCTGATCACGCCGGAGCCCGCATCCGCCACGACGGATGCGCTCGATGCGTTCGCGGCGCGACTCGAAGCAGCCTTCGCGAACGGCATCGCGCTGCTGCAATTGCGCGTGAAAAGCCTCGATGCAAAAACCTATGCCGCGCTGGCCGCGCGCGTGATCGAGCTCGCGCATGCAGCAGACGCGCGCGTGATCTGCAACGGCGCGATCACGCCGGCCGCCGCGCTCGCGCTCGGCGCCGACGGCGTGCATTTGAGCGAGGCCTCGCTATTCGCCGCCTCGTCGAGACCGGTGGCGCGCGAGGTGCTGTTGTCGGCGGCCTGCCACGATGCGGCGTCCTTGCGGCAGGCCCGACGGATCGGCGCGGATCTCGTCACGCTCTCGCCGGTCAAACCGACCCTCACCCATCCCGGCGCGCCGGCGCTCGGCTGGCACGGCTTCGCGCAATGCATCGCGCAGGCAGGGGCCGCCATCGAATCCGCGGCGCCGCCGCCAGCGCGCCCCGCCGTCTACGCGCTCGGCGGCATGACATGCGAGGACCTGCCGGACGCGCGTACCCACGGCGCGCATGGCGTCGCCGGCATTCGCGGTTTCGGGGTGTTCTGAGAGAGGGAATGCGCGCGGCGCCGCCGACCCGGCAACACCGCGCGACAGGGAGAAACGCCGCTCAGGCGTTGAACGCCGCGGCACCCTCGCGAGGATAGAAGCGCGCGTCATGCGAGAGCGCATAACGATTGACGTCGCCCGTCACCCAGGCGACCAGCGCATAAGGCGGCAACTCGCCGAACAGCACGCGATCGCGTGCCCGCGCCGGCGTCTCGAACACGATGGTGCCCTTGGGCGCATGCGCGAGCGACAGCGGATCGGGCGACAGGTTCAGCGCGAGACTGAGCAGCTCGCCGTCGCCGAGCCGCCAGACCGCCAGCAGCGCATCGGCCTCGACGCCATCGGCCAGCCGCAGCAGCTCGGCCGATTGCGGCCGCGAATCGAGCAGGCGCGGCGCGATCAGCTTGGCGCGCACCGCCAGCGCCGATTGCACGAAACGCTCGCTGGCCGCGTCGGGCGCGGCCTCGGCGAACACCAGCGGGATCTGCGGCGTCAGCAGCGACAGCGCGAGCGCCGCCAGCCCCGCCTCGCGCGTGGCGGCCGTCGGCCGGCACGCGCCGTCGGACAACACCAGCGAGGTGATCGGCAGCGTGATGTCGTTGCCGCCGCGTTCGTCGCCGACGCGCTGGTAGGCCGAGCCGCCCGCCGTCAGCGCGCGGGCCAGCGTGTGGATGGTCTGGCGCGTCGAGATCGCCTCGCGATACGGATGCGCGGCACGCCCGGTCAGGCGATGCAGCGCGCGCTCGCCGCATTCGTTCCATTGCGCGTCGAAATGCGTCTCGGCCAGGTGCGAGGGATGGCGCTCGCTGCCGAGCACGAAGTGCACGAGGCGATCGGACGAGACGGCCCCGCGCACGCGATCGGCGATCTCGCGCAGGCCCGCGGTGCCGATCCGGTCCGCCTCGCGCAGGCGCAGCCCGTCGCAGCGATATTCCTCGATCCAGTAGAGCGCGTTGTCGCAAAAGAAATCGCAGACCTCGGGATGCTCCAGCGCGAGCGGCGCCTGCTGGGGATCGTCGCGCAACTGGAAGAACGGCACCGCGTAGCGACGCAAGGCTTCGTTGCCGGTGCCGAAGCGCGCGTAGTCGAGATCGAGCAGCACCGCGAGGCCCAGGCCATGCGCCGCGTCGATCAGCGCCTTGAGCGCGTTCGGGCCGCCGTAGGCGGCCACCGGCGCGAACGGCAGGCTGTCGTGCGTGGTATCGGGCGAGGCCAGCAACTCGATGGCGGTCACGCCGAGCCGGGCGAGCTGCGGCAGGCGCTGGCGCACGGCATCGTAGCCGCCGAGCGCGCCGGGACGGATCGCATACAGCGCGATCTCCTCCCAGGGCCGGCCGCGCCAGAAGGTGTTGCGCCACTCGAAGGCGCGCGGATCGATCACCTCGCTCGCGCCGCCGACGCCCTCGGGCTGCGAGCGCGAGGCGGGATCGGGAATCAGCAGCGTGTCGTCGAGCCGGTAGCGGTAGCGCGCGCCGGGGCCGCATTCGGCGAAGGTCTCGAACCAGCCGTTGCCGGCCGGCGCCATCTCGATGGCGGGTTCCGCCGCGCCGTCGATGCCGAATTCGAGGCGCACCTCGGCGCTGGCGGGCGCCCACAGGCGGAAGTGGGTACGAAGCGTGGCGGCGGAGGCGCTGCAGGGTTGGGCGCCGAACGGCAGGCAATGCGTGTAGCGGTGTGCGTAAGGATCGTGCGGACAGTCGGACATGTGATGCGCTCCTTTAGGGAGGCATGGCCGGCACTGCAAGCGACGTGCCGGGCAGCGGGAGCAAGCAGTATGCGCCGAATCGCAAGCGCGTGCGAGTGTCGGACACCGCTTTTAAATGCGTCTTGACCCTTGCGCTCGCCGCGCGACGCGGCACGGAATTCGCTACCGCACCGCGCGCATGCACCACCGCGCGACGGCGGTGCGCGGCGCACCTTCCGCATGCGCCGGCCGCCTCGCGTGCCGCCCGGCGGTGCACGCGATTCGACAGGAACCCGAAACGATCGAGGCCCGCGTTCAGCTTGCGGCGGCACCTGCCGCATCGGCTTGCATCAACTGGAACACGTTGCCTTCCGGATCCGTGCCGTCGCAAAGCCGATAGGGAAAACCGTCGTAGCGCTTGATGCCGCGCATCGGCACGCCGGCCTGCAGCAGCCTGTCGTGCAAGGCCTCGATGCCCGCTTCGACCTGGAACACGAATTTCGCGTTGGAACCCGTTCCCGAACGCGCCGCGCCTTCCCCGGGCGGGCTCCGATACGCCTCGCCGACATGATGCAGGGCGAGCTCGATACCGCCCGCGTCGAGCACCACCCACTCCCCTTCGATCTCCTCGCGCAGCGGCAGCGTGAAATACGTTTGGTAGAAACACTTCAACTGGCGCACGTCGTGCGTGTATAGAATCACCCGGGTCATCGGAATCGGCATCGGCAAGGTCTCTCTCGTCTGGATCTGGAACGCGGGCCGTCACCCGCCCGCCTGCGCGAGCATAACCCGGCCGGCCCCGTTCCGGTCCGCTCGCCCGTCGCCATCGCGAGCGGCACGCCCTGCGTGCGAGGCGCCCCCCATCCCACAGGCTCATGCTGATCGTCCACCACCTGAACAACTCGCGCTCGCAGCGCGTGCTCTGGCTGCTTGAAGAACTCGGCGTTCCCTACGAGCTCAAGCGCTACCAGCGCGACCCCAAGACCATGCTCGCGCCGCCCGAGCTGCGCGCCGTGCATCCGCTCGGCAAGTCGCCGGTGCTCACCGACGAGGGTTTCACGCTGGCCGAATCGGGCGCGATCATCGAGTACCTGGTCGAGCGCTACGGCGAGGGCCGTTTCGCGCCGCCGCCGGGCACGCCGCAGCGGCTGCGCTATACCTACTGGCTGCACTACGCGGAAGGCTCGGCGATGCCGCCGCTGCTGCTCAAGCTGGTGGCGCTGCGCATCGCGCAGGCGCCGATGCCGTTCTTCGCCAGGCCGATCGCGCGCAAGATCTCGTCGACGCTGCAATCGAGCTTCGTCGATCCGCAGTTGAAGCTCCATCTCGGCTACGTCGACGCGGCGCTGCGCGAGACCGGCTGGTTCGTCGGCGACAGCTTCAGCGCCGCCGACGTGCAGATGAGCTTTCCGCTGGAAGCGGCCGCCTCGCGCGCCGACACGCTCGCGCAACTGCCGGCGATCCGCGCCTTCCTGGAGCGCATCCACGCGCGGCCCGCCTACCAGCGCGCGCTGGAACGCGGCGGCCCCTACGCGATGGTCGGCTGAGGCACGGCGATACCGGGCGCGGAGCGGGCATGCACCGCGCCTAGCCCAGCAGCCCGGCCGCCACGTTGATCGACAGGCCCAGCACCGCCATGTTGAAGTAGAACGAGAGGATCGACTGCGCGAGGCCCGCGCGCCGGATCGAGCGATTGTTCAGCATCACGTCCGAGGTCTGCGAGGCGACCGCGATGGTGAACGAGAAGTAGAGGAAGTCCCAGTAATCGGGCTCGAGCTCGCGATCGGGAAACTGCAGCGCGCGCGACTTGGGCGGCGACTGGTAATAGAGCCGCGCGTAATGCAGGGTGAAGATGGTCGGGATCAGGAACCAGGCGCCGAACAGCGTCGCGCCCGTCACCGCGTAGTGCTCGATGCCGGCGCGCAGGCCCACGCTCTTGGCGCTGGCCAGCTCCACCGCGATCGCGGCCACGCTGGCCACCGTCGCCAGGCAGATGATGGTCAGCACGGTGGTGGCGCTCTCGTCCTCGCGCATCGCGATCTCGCGCACCTTGTCGTGATGCGCGCGCGTCATCTGCCACCACATCAGCGCGAGATAGAACCACACCGTCACGTCCCAGCCGATCAGCACGCGCGCGAAACGGCTGTGCACGGCCGGCAGCAGGGCCGCGGCCACCATCCCCACCAGCAGCGCGACCCACATGCGCGGACGATTGCGAAACAGCATCGGCAGACTCGACATCGGTATCTCCGGAGAACGCGGGAACAAGCGGGAACAAGCGGAAATAAGCGGAAATAAGCGGCCGGCCTCAGCCGACCTGGTTCAGCTCGAACACCACGTCGACGGCCGAGCCGTTCCAGTTGTACTCGAGGTAGGCGGCGTGATGGCAGTCGCGCAGCAAGGTGGTGCGGAACGCGGCCAGGCACTCGCCGCCGCGATCGCGCACCGAGGGATAGGCCAGGCCCGCGAAACCGGCGCCGCGCACCATGCGCCCGAAGGCCTGCCCCGCCGAATAGTCGAGCGCGTCGAGCAGGGCCGGGTCGCGCTCGGGCCAGGCGCGGATGTCGGCCACCTCGCCCTGCGCCGCCACGGTATAGAGCCGCATCTGCTGGCGCATCGGCTTCTCGCGCGTGGCGGCCAGGAACAGGCCGGTGTGATGACGCGTCTCGGCGATCGCGGTGGCGCGCGAGCGCGCGCAGTAGAACACGCCGTAGCTGCCGTCGGAGAAACGGCTGCCCTGCGGATTCAGGTGCGTGAAGGCCGCCATGATCGGCCCGTAGCCGGGGCCGTAGCGGCGCTCCGCCGGCGGCACCAGTTCGAGTTGGCCGACCTCGGCGCGCACCCGGTCGTTGGTCATCGCCTCGAGCGCGTAGAGCGCGTCGAAATCCTCGGGCGAGGCCACCCGGTCGAACAGGTTGATGGCGGGAAAGCGGGTGGGAATCACCCGGTAGGCGGGCGCCCAGTCGAGCGTGGTGACGGGCCAGCGGGTCGAGCGATCGGCCGCGCTCACGCCCAGCCCCCCCGCACCGCGTCGAGATACTGGCGCACCGCCACCAGGTCGCTGACGTTGCCGGCCAGCATGCGGTCCAGCGCACGGCCGCCGTTGAAGGGCGCAGCGCTGTTGCTGCGCTTGAGCCAGCCGTCGGCCGCCTCGGGCGGCAGCAGGATCTGCAGCGCCTTGTAGATGCCGAGCATCAGCGACAGGCGCTCCAGCGTGTCGCGCGGCAGGCGCGCCGCCTGCGGCGCGTTCTTCCATTTGAAGAAGGTCGAGCGGCCCGGTGAGCCGAGCAGGACGATCTGCTGCTCGGTCGACAGGTCCCAGTCGCGCGCGATGTTGAAGAACGCACGCAGGCCGGCGGCGGACATCTGCGCCGGAGTCGCTTCGGGCACCGGATGCGAATCCGGTAGCGGGGTCGGTGCGGGTCGAGACATGGCCGTTAGTCTCAAAGTGAATTGACTAACAAGATTAGTCCATTCCCGGATGATTGCAAGGGCCCGATGATCGGAAGTTGCGGTCATGGCGGCGGGGACAGCCGCCGATCGGTCGCCGGCGCGGCCCGGCAGGCCCCTCCGGCGGTACCGCTGCCGCGCTGGCCTGGCGCGAACGCCGCGCCGATCGGCTCGGCGTTCGCAGCAAAAAGTCAGAGGAATCGCCCTCGAAAGATGCGGCGGCGCGCGGTCATCACGCCATCGCGGCGTCATCGGGCCGCGCAAAAAAAGCGGCGACGCATCGCGCCGCCGCCTTGCCTGCCTGCCGGATCGTGCCCGGCTTCATCCTCGTGCCGTCTTGCTGTCGTTTCGATGGGGTTCGGGCCACTGCCCGCGCCGCCCTCAGGCCGCGCCGAGCCGCCTGCGCACCGCCGAGACCTGCGGCTCGACCCAATCGGCCTGCCGCGCCTCGTTGGCGGCGACGATCTGCGACATCATCGCCAGATGGCGCCGGTTGTCGTGATCCCAGGGATGGAAACCGGGCCGGAAGAAATCGAGCCATTCGCGCGCGATGCGCGGAAACACGCCGTGGCGCGGCCCGTACAGGAACTTGATCACGCGCCACATGCCGCGCACGCGGTGGTCGGCCTGCCGATCCGAGCGGATCAGCCGCGTGTGGATCAGGAACACGGTCGGCCAGAAGGTCAGCGTGGTCATCAGGTAGGTGCCCACGCGCAGCAGGTAGCGCTTCGCGCCCGGCTCCATCACCGCGTTCCAGACGTCGAAGGACACCGCCTTGTGCTCGGTTTCCTCCAGCGCGTGCCACAGCCACATCTGCTTGTAGCCCTCCTCGGCGCCGTTCATGCGGGACGGGTCGTCGAGCAGCAGCCCGGCCAGCATGGCCGTGTAGTGCTCGGCCGCCACCGTGTGGGCGAGCTGCATCGAATGCGGCATCACGCGCTTCATCCAGCCCAGCACCTTCCAGACGCGCTGGTCGAGCTTGCGCGCCGGCAGCCGGTTGGCCTGCAGCGCCTCGTTGTACTCGACGTGCTCGCGCGTGTGCATCGCCTCCTGGCCGATGAAACCCAGCACCTGCTGCTTGAGCACCGGATCGTCGATGCGGTCGCGGTAGTTGCGCACCGAATCCATGAAGAAGCGCTCGCCGGCCGGGAACAGCAGCGACAGCGCGTTGAAGAAGTGCGTGACGGCCGGGCCCTGGCCGTGCCAGTCCTTGGCGCGCTCGATCGCGAGCGGGAAGCGCAGGTCCCGGCGCACGGGCATGATGTCGGCCGCGACGGCGGCTGCTGACGGATGAGGCATCGTCGATGCTCCTTGGCGGCACGCGCGGTTCGCGGGTTCGCCGGGCGCCTCGCCCGGCTCGCGGATCGATCGCGCGCCGAATTGATTACATTGGACGATGTAAAGATACGGCGATTCGCCGCGCCCGCGCAAGTCCCCCGCTAGTGCCGCGCTTCCAAACGAGACGCCCGGCGCGGCGGGCCGCCGGGCCGGGCAGGGCCGCCCCGCTTGAAACCGCGCCTGTCTGAGGAATCGATGAAAAAGGGGGCGGCACCGGCTGAAAAAAATCCGGCCGACGGCGAAAAACGACAGGCTCGGGGCCTGCCCGGGATGGGGTCGAAACGCTCGAAGCCGGTTTCGGCGGCAAATTCGGGCGCTCGGGCGCGCCGCTGTCTCAGGCGGCGACCGCCGCCGGCTCCTCGGCCGGCGGCACGAAGATGTAGCCGCGCCCGCGCATGGTCTGGATATGCCGGGGCCGGTCGGGATCGTCCTCGATCAGCGCGCGCAGCCGGAACACCAGCACGTCGAGGCCGCGCTCCGAGCGCGATTCGTCGCCGACCTGCAGCAGTTGCAGCAGGGTCGCGCGCGACAGCACCTGCAGCGGATGGCTGACGAAGGCCTTGAGCAGCGCGAATTCGCTGGGGCGCATGCCGAGGTCGCGGCCGTGCTTGCGGGCGCGGCGCGCGGCGAAGTCGATCTCGATCGCGCCCAGCATGCGCGGGCGCGGCACCTGCATCACGCCGAGCGCCGGGCCCACCGGGCGCTGCACGATGGTGCGGATGCGGGTGGACAGCTCCAGCAGGTTGAGCGGCTCGGCGAGGAAATCGTCGGCGCCGAATTCGAGCGCGAGCACCTTGTCGCTGACATCGGGCGCCTCGCCGATCAGCACCACCGGCATCTCGTAGCCGGCCGCGCGCAACTGGCGCAGCGAGGCATAGGTATCGGGATAACCGGGTCCGGCGCGCATCACGATCGCGGTGGGCTGCTCGCGCTCGACGCGCTCGACCAGGGTGGCGCTCGAATACCAGACCGACATCTCCATCCGGTGCTTGCTGAAATGGCTGCGCAGCGCGTCGCGCTGGGCTTCGTTCGGTTCGATGACGAGGATGTTGATGCTCATGGGCGATCCGTGGTTGACGTCGGTGCGCGCGAGGCGCCACCGGCCCGCGCCGCCGGGGCGCATCGCGGGCGGGGCGATGCACGATGGCCCCGAGACTAAGCACAGAATGCGCATCAAAAATGGGGGAAATGAGGAGAAAATATGAAATCCGTCCGCGCCGGCACGCGGGCCGCCGCAAAACCGGGACAATCCGCGGCTGACCGCCGCCTCGGCCCTGCATCCGGCCCTGCATCCGGCCCCGCATCCGGCCCCGAGTAAGCCCCGCAACCGGCCGGCGCCGGACCTTCCAGCCCCGCCCTGCTCGACACCACCGCTGCGCATGAAAGTCGGCATCACCTCCAAGCTGTTCCTCGCGATCCTCGCGACCTGCGTGGCCGTCGCCGTGGCGATGGGCGCGGCGATGCGCTATAGCTTCGAGAGCGGCTTCGGCCACTACCTGGTGGGCCGCAACGACGAGGAAATCACGCGCGTGACCAAGGCGCTCGAACGCGAGTACGCCGAGCACGGCAGTTGGGCCTTCATCACCGACCGGCCCGGTGCCTGGATCGGCTTCGTGCGCTCGGTCACGCCGATCTGGGTGGCGATCTCGCGCACCGAAAGGTCCGCGCGGTCGAGGTTGTCGAGCACGTAGCGATAGGCGCGGCGGTACTTGGCCGGCAGGCGCGCGCTGACGTCGTCGGGC
>NZ_VWWK01000193.1:0-12481 GCF_011753035.1 Burkholderia sp. Ax-1720
CACCGACTGCCCGCCGATCACGAACATGCCGGCCGCGAACGCGGCCGCCGCCAGCGAGGCGCAGCCGGGCGCCGCCGCCAGCGCGGCCAGCGACAGCACGATCCCCGCGTACATGCCGCCCACCACGCGCGAGGCGCGCATCCGGTCCAGCGCCGCGCCGATGCCGAGCGCGCCCAGCCCGCCGCCGACGTTGAACGCCACCTGCACCAGCCCGACGTGCGCGCGGTCGAGCCCGCGCGCCGCCATCAGCGACGGCAGCCAGTTCAGCAGGAAGTAGAGGACGATCAGGGTGCAGAAGTAGCTGATCCACAAGGCAAGCGTGGCGCTCGCGCGGCCGCCGCCGAACAGCGTGTGGGCGACGCTCGCTCGCGCGGCGCGGGTGCCGGCCACGTCGAGATAGGCGCGCGATTCCGGCAGCAGCACCGCCAGCACCGGCACCAGCAGCAAGGGCCCGGCGCCGCCGACGTAGAAGATGTGCCGCCATTCGGTATCGCCGGCGAGCAGCACGCCGATCAGCGAGGCGATCACGCCGCCGAACGGAATCCCGCAGTACATCGCGGCCACCGCGCTGCTGCGCGATCGCGGCGGCACCGCTTCGGACGACAGCGCGATCAGGTTCGGCATCGCGCCGCCCAGGCCGATGCCGGTCAGCACGCGCACCACCACGAGCATCGCGAAGCTCGAGCTCTGCGCGGTGGCGATCGACAGCAGCCCGAACAAGGCGACCGAGGCGATCAGCACGCGCTTGCGCCCGATGCGATCGGCCAGCCGCCCGCCGAGCATGGCGCCGGGCAGCAACCCGAAGGTGCCGGCGCTGAACGCGATGCCCATCTGCGACACGCTCAGGCCGAACTCCCGCGCCATGCGCGGCGCGGCAACGCCGACCGACTGCAGGTCGAGCCCCTCGAGCAGCGCGATCGCGAAGCAGAGCGCGAGCGTGGTCGCGACCGCCGGCTTTTCGGCAACGTAGGTATTCATCGATGTCTCCAATCCATGTTGTCTCGTGGTCGGCGCGCCTTGCCGGGCGCCGCGGTTTTTTATCAGGCAGCCTGATTCACTGGCCGTAAAAAAGCCTGCCGGTCGCGTGGCCGGCAGGTCCTTGTTGTTGTCCGTTCAGGATCGCGCTCAGGCGCGAATCACGTCGGGATCGTCGCGCGCCGGGTCGTACAACGCCTCGATCGCCGCCGCGCGATGCTGCTGCACGGCCGCCTGGTTCAGCGACCCCTTGTCGGTCACCTCGCCGAGATCGAGCGACGGCGGACGATCCATCAAGCGAATGCGCGCCACGAAGGTCGCTCCGCCGCTCGCCTGCCGATTCAGTTCCGCGAGCCAGGCCTCGAAGGCCGCGCGCACGGCCGGCGCGCGCAGCACCTCGGCGGCCGGCGCGTCGGCGGCGAGCGCGGCCAGCGCCCGGCAGGCATCGACGCGCGGAAACACCAGCAGGCCGATATCGTCGCGATTGATCCCGGTCACGACCACATCCTGCACATAGGGCGCGCCGCTCGACACGGCCCTCGCGCGCAACGGCCCGACGCTGACGAAGGTGCCGCTGCTCAGCTTGAAATCCTCGGTCAGCCGCCCGTCGAACTGCAGCCCGAGTTCCGGCCGATCGGGATCGGCGAACACCGCCGCGTCGCCGCTGCGGTAATAGCCTTCCTCGTCGAACACCTCGCGCGGATCGACCTCGGCGTGCCAATAAGCGCGCATCACGTTCGGCCCCTTGAAGCGCAGCTCGAGCTTGCCGCCGCTCGGCGCGAGCTTCACGTCGCAGCCGGGCGCGGGCAGCCCGATATAACCGGAGCGCATCAGCGGCCCGGTTGTAAACAGGCAGGACGGCGAGGTTTCCGTCATGCCCAGGCCCGCCATGATGCGAATCCGCTCGCCGCAATGCGCGGCGGTCACGCGATCGAGCCGGTCCCAGGCGGCTTGCGAGAGCCCCGCGCCGCCGAAGAAATACAGCTTCACGCGCGAGAAGAACGAATCGCGCAGCGCCGCGTCGCCTTCGAGCGCGGCGGCCAGCTCCTCCCAGCCCTTCGGCACGTTGAAGTAGATCGTCGGCGCGATCTCGCGCAGGTTGCGCACGGTTTCGTCGAAACGGCCGGGCACCGGGCGGCCGTCGTCGATATACAGCGTGCCGCCGTTGTACAGCGCGATGCCGAGGTTGTGGCTGCCGCCGAAGGTGTGATTCCACGGCAGCCAGTCGACCAGCACCGGCGGCTCGCGCCCTAGCTCGGGCATGGTCTGGCGCAGCATCTGCTGGTTGCTGCACAGCATGCGATGCGTGGTGGGCACGGCCTTCGGCTGCCGGGTGGAACCCGAGGTGAACAGGATCTTCGCGAGATGGTCGGGGCCGATCGCGGCATGGATCGCGTCGATGGTGCGCGGCGCCGTGGCCAGCAGGCGCGAGAGCGGCAGCGCATCGCCGGCGGCATCGGCATCGCGCGCCACGATCAGCGTCGCATCGGCCGGCTTGGCCGCGTCGAGCGCGCGGGCAAACCCGGCGCGCTCGGCGACGAACACCGCGCCCGGCCGCAACACGCCCAGCGTGTGGCGCAGCTTGCCGTAGTCGGTCGAGACCAGCGAATAGGCCGGCGAGATCGGCGCATACGGCACGCCGGCCAGCATTGCCGCGAACATCAGTTGCAGATGCTCGAGATCGTTGCCGGACAACACGGCGAGCGGGCGCGCCGCCGACAGGCCGAGATCGACCAGCCCCTGCCCGATCGCGCGCGAGCGCTCCAGCATCTGGGCGTAGCTGATGCCGATCCAGCGGCCATCGTCGCCGCGGCGCGCCGCCAGCAGCCGATCGGGATGCGCCTGCGCGCCGCTCAGCAGGCGGTCGCTCAGGCGCGCGGGGTAGTCACCGAGCGGCTCGCGCGCGCTCAGGTACCAGCTGCCGTCTTGCGTGCGGCGCATCGCGGCGGCGCCTTCGGCGACCGCCGCCGCGCGATAGCGCACGCCGTCGTCGGCACGTGCCGGCGCGGGCTGCGATGGGTTCATCGTCGCGTCGCTCATGTCGGACCGTGGCACGGCGTGGCCTGCATGGCGGCCCGCTCCGGCCCGCTGGATCCAGCGTTCGACGCGCCAGCGCGCGCCTTCGTCTCGCCGATCCGCATTCGTCTGTCGGTCATCTCGTCTCCTGCCTTGTCTGTCCCGTTTGCCGGCTTCAGCGCTTGTAGGCCTGCAGGCCGGGCTTGATCGCCTTGTCGTCGAGGAACTGCTTGAGGCCCTGCTCGCGGCCATGTTCCGGGTCGCGCAGTTGCGCCTGGTCGAGCTTCGCGTACAGGTAGTCCTCGTTCTGCTCCCAGGTGAGCTCGCGCGAGCGCTTGAAGCCGTGCTTGGCCGCGCGCAGCACGACCGGGTTCTTGTCGATCAGCCGCGCGGCCAGCGCGATGGTCGCCTCGCGCAGCTCGGCGAGCGGCACGCTACTGTTCACCAGGCCCATCTCGGCCGCCTCGATGCCGGTGAAGGTATCGCCGGTCATGATGTAGTGCAGCGCGCGACGATGCCCGACCGTATCCGCCATCGCCTTGCTGACCAGGTTGCCGGGCGGGATGCCCCAGTTGATCTCCGACAGGCCGAACACGGCCTCTTGCGCGGCGATCGCCAGATCGCAGGCGACCAGCGGCGAGAAGCCACCGCCGAAGCACCAGCCGTTGACCATCGCGATGGTCGGCTTGCCGTACATGCGCAGGCGGCGCCATTGCCATTCCGATGCGTCGCGCCGCACCTTTTCCTGCAGCGCGTCGGGACCGCCGTCGATCTCGCGGAAGTATTCCTTCAGGTCCATCCCGGCCGTCCAGGCGGCGCCGGCGCCGGTGAGGACCAGCACCTTCGCCTCGTCGTCGAATTCGATCGCGTCCAGGACCTGCAGCATCTCCTGGTTGAGCGTCGGGCTCATCGCGTTGCGCTTGTCGGGACGGTTCAGGGTGACCCAGGCGATGCCGGCCTCCACCTTCACGTCCACGGTCTGCCAGCGCTTGTCGTACTTGCTCATAGAAGTTCCTGTCGTTCGTTTTCGTGCCATGACGCACGCAGCATCCCTGCTGCGGACGGCTCAATTTAATATCAGGCTACCTGATATTGCAAGCAGCACGAGCGCCGGTGTAAACCCGGAGCGAAACGACAGGAAGCAGGGATCGATCAGGCGCCGCGGCAGCGGCGGCGAATGGGGAACAGGTGGATCAGGCCGCGCGATGCGGCAGGCTCAGCCGCGCAGGTTGCGCGCGAACAGTTCGAGCGCGCGCTGGACGTGCACGGCATCGTCGGCGGAGACGTCGCCGAGCATGCGCGTCTCGAGCGGGCGCAGCACGGCCTCGCACTCGCGCAGCATCGCCGCGCCTTCGCCGGTCAGCTTCAGCAGGATCACGCGGCCGTGCGAGGGATCGGCCTCGCGCGTGACGAAGCCACGGGCGGCCATCACGCTCATCACCTCGTTGGCCGATTGCGGCGTGATGAAGGAGCGGTCGGCGAGCTGCGCA
This sequence comes from Burkholderia sp. Ax-1720, assembly GCF_011753035.1. NCBI lineage: Bacteria > Pseudomonadati > Pseudomonadota > Betaproteobacteria > Burkholderiales > Burkholderiaceae > Burkholderia > Burkholderia sp. Ax-1720. The sequence continues at coordinate 4,482 of NZ_VWWK01000193.1, forward strand.
TTCGACAGGGCGCCGCGCGCCTCGAGCACCGACAGCGCCGTGTATTGCGCGAGCGTGATGCCGAGCGGCGCGAGCGCGTCGGTCATGTGCCGACGCAGCAGCCGATCGAGCCCGCCGATCGCGTAGGTCAGGCGCTGCGATACGCGCGCCTTCGGCATGTCGCCCGGCGTGGAGGCGGCGGATTTCGGATTCGCGGGCTGGGCGGGGGCGGACTTCATGGCGCGGGAGGGAGGAAATGGCGGTGATTCTAGCAGCCGCGCTTGCCTGCGCGTTCGGCAAGCTGCCGCGGCGCGCCCACGCGAGGCTGGCCGGAACCGTCAAGCCGGCCCCTGACGGTCGAGGCGCCGACGATGCCCGAGACGGCAGCGAAGTAGCTGATTCAAGGCGCCTCGTCTTGGCAACCGCCCGTGACCAGTCGAGGCGGCCGAGCGGCGCCCCTGGAAGCACGCGGGAAGTGGCCCGCAAGCCCATCTGAAAGCCTTTCCCCCATGCTAAGCTCACGCCCTGTCGCCCGAGGCTGCGGAGCCGGCATGGTGTCGCGTGGAGCGTGGAACCCACCCCGGTGGCCTGAGCGCGCATCGCGCCGCCCCGCATCGCGAGCGCCACGCAGGCACCCAGCCGGGCCCATCCTCAGGCTGGCAATCGAATCGCACTTTCATCCCCATGTCCGCAGCCGATCCCACCTCCGGTTACCTCAGCGACGTGACCTTCCCCGACCGGTTCCATCGCGAACTGTCGCCGGCCTGGCTGAACTATGCCGGAGTGATCGGCGGCGCGCGTCCCAAGGCGCTCGACCAGCCATTCCGCTATCTCGACCTGGGTTGCGGCTTCGCGCATTCGACGGTGATCAACGCGGCCGCCTTCCCGCATGCCGAATTTCACGCCTGCGATTTCAACCCGGCCCACATCGAGGCGGCCTCGCGACGCGCGGCCCGGCTCGGCGTGAGCAACACGGTGTTCCATCAGACCAGCTTCGAGGCGCTGCTCGAGGCGGAGCTGCCGCCTTTCGACTTCATCGTGATGCACGGCATCTACAGCTGGGTCGACGCCGACGTTCGGCGCGTGGTGCGGCAGCTGCTCGATCGCCGCCTCGCCGACGGCGGACTCGTCTATCTCAGCTACAACTGCGAGCCGGGCTGGTCGGCCGAGGCACCGCTGCGCAAGCTGATGCTCGAGCTCGCCCAGGCCGCCGACGGCGACATCGAGACTCGCACCGGCAGCGCGCTGGCGGGCATGCAGCGGCTCGGCATCCCGAGCCTGCGCTACTTTCGCGACAATCCGGCGGCCACCGAGGCACTCGCGGCACTCGCCGACGATCCGCTCGACTATCTCGCGCACGAATTCCTGAACGGCACCTGGCAGGTGCATTACTCGGTCGACGTGGTCGACGAGATGGCCGAGGTTGGCCTGGCCTATGCGGGCAGCGCGACGCTGCCCGACAACCATCCGCTGCTGCTGATGGACCGCCCGGCCGCCGATGCGATCGCCGCCTTGCCCAACGCGCGGCTGCGGCACCTGGGCGAGGACTTCGCGGTCAACCGCCGCTTCCGGCGCGACGTCTTCGTGCGCGGCGCGCGCGCGGGCCGCTCGCCCGGCGAGGCGATGCGCCATCTCGACGAGCTGGCGATCGGTTGCTCGGGCGCGCTAGAGAAGATCGAGCCGCGCATGACGATTCCGCGCGGCGTGCTCGGTTTCCAGCCCGACTTCATCGCCGACCTGCGCGCCTTGCTGGCAGGCGGTGCGCTGCCGATCGGCGAGATCGTCGCGCGGCTCGGCGGGGCGCAGCGCAACGCGCGCGAGATCATGCAGAACCTGCTGTTCCTGGTGGCGGGTGGCTCGCTCACCCCGTTTGCGCGATCCGGCGGCCCGGATGCGAGCGGCCCGCGCCGCACCGCGAGCGCGGCCACCGCGGCTGCGCTCGCCAGCGGCGGCACGCCGGCGGCAACGGTGTTCGTGCCCTGCGAGGTGCTCGGCAACGGCGTTGCCGTGAGCGGCGAGGAAGCCGCCCAGGCACTCGCCTGGCTGGCGGGGAAACCGGTGGCTTGCCCCGAGCGGCTCGCACGGCTGGGCGTGTTGCGCGGCGGTTGATGGTCGTTGCCGACCACAGCTTGCCAGTAGACGCGCCCGCCAGCTTCGCCATGCCGGGCGCATCGATATCCCTGCCGGCCTCCGTCGCCAAGCGCGCCTCAGGCTAAAGCACCGGAATCACATCCCCCGCCACGCCCGTCACGATGTTCTTCGATCCACCGGTCAAGAACGCCGACCCGAACTTGTAGAGCTGGTACTTCCGGTTGTTCAGGTAGTTCGAGTCGAAATCCTTCCTCGGCTTCGCCCACTGGTTGGCGATCTCGTCCGCGCTGTACACCTTGTAGCCCGAATCCTCGATGTACTTCGCGCTCCAGTTGTGCAGGCGGGCCAGATACTTCACACCGGCATCGTATTGCGACTGGTTGATCACGCAGCGCCCCGCGAACATCTTGAGCAGGTGCATCTTGTTGATCGCCCCGCTGTTCAGGATCAGCGCCGAAATGAGCGGCACCCGCGTCGCGTAGTACTTGAACCACGTGTTGAATGCGATGGGATCCTGGTGAATCTTCAGTGCCGCGAGCCCCTGGAATTTCTCCTTCGCCTCGGCCACGAACTTCCGGAACAGGTGCAATTCATATAGGCGGTAGGCCGTCTTGATCAGCACCTCCACCGCCGACACGACAAAGCTGACCACATGCGCCGCCCCCAGCGAGGCGACCTGCAAACCGAATTGCACGCCCGAGCGCAGCGTCGCGTACAGGTTCTGCGCCGCGATCACCGACATCTTGGTTTCCAGCGCATGCACGATGGTGGCCGGCGTGCCGTCGACCACCTGCACGTCCTGCCCGCTCTGCCAGGCCTTGTATCGCTGGAACACGGCCTCGACGAGCGTGTTCACGGCGGTGGCGAGATTCATCGACACGCCGTATGTCGCGTTGGCCACCGTCGACAGAAAACGCTTCACCAGGAAATCGGTCAGGGCCCGCAGATCCTTGAAGGTGTTTTCGTCGATGAAATTTCCCGCCGCGGTCCAGGCCTGCTTGAAGGCGCCGAAGATCTTGTCGGACAGCGCGATCTCGCCATTGCTCAGCACCTCGGGAGAGCGATGGAACAGGATCCCCGAATCGACCGTGAATTGCGTCGAGGGCGGGTCCGCCGCCTTGGTGCCGGCCCCTCGCGCGTCGAGCTTCTTGGCGAGCTTTTCCGCCTGGGTGCGAACCCCGGTGCTGCTGATGTTCCTGACATCGGTGACGATCTTGCCGGCCTCCTTGCCAGCCTCGATAGCCCCGAAGGTCAGCCCGGCATTCGACATGTCGAACACCCCGCCCGTCACGATCTGGAACTTGCCGCGCTCGCACTCGAGCTTGGAGAAGAACCAGAGGATGCCGGCGCGCGCATTGGCCATGTCGTCCACCATGAACTGCGCCGATCCCGCCAGCACGTCCAGGTCGACCGAATAGAGCCACGAGTACAGGAGGGAGAAGTACTCCGTCTTCTTGTTGCGGGCATTCCGCTTCCACTCGTCGCCCATGCCGCTGCTGCGACGCCAGGCGAAAAACGCGTTCTCGATGATGCGCAGATTGCCGGGCGACTTGCCCACCTCATAGGCCTTGATGGCCATGTCGAGCGCCGCCAGCCTGGAATCGCGGCGGCCGATCGTCAGCTCGGTCTTTTTCTTCCACTCCTCGTAAGTGAAAGGTAGGGGCTGGAGCCCCATGCGCTGTCTGGATTGCATATTCGACCTTGTCAGCTCTCAGTTTGTCGTGCGGCACGGAGAAAAATGCTGCGACAGACATCTCGGCCCTCGATGCATCGAAGGCGCCCTCGGTTGTACGTCCAGATCGTCTTGAGTGTCTGTCGCACTCAAGAACGCTTGATGCCGTGGATCTATTCCGTGTGCAGCCTCTCGAATTCGACGAGGTGGGCCGACGTGATGCGGTCACGATCGGGGATGAACGTGTCATGGACGTGAAGCTGCCTCCAGGCGACATCACACCGCACGGAAATGGCTTTTTTCGGATATCGCATCCCGGACAATCGACACGCTTGCGCCCGTGTTCCGCATGCAGGTTCCGGAACTACTCGCTCGCAAATTCGACATGTCAACCATGGTTGACAGTTTTTTCCTATCCCACTACAGTCCGCATATGGCCGAAATCATCACGAGTGATGTATTCGACCGATGGCTCAGAGAACTTCGCGACATCCGTGCAAGAGCGCGGATCGAAGTTCGCATTCGTCGCCTGAGCCTCGGCAACCCGGGTGACGTGAAGCCGGTTGGCGACGGTGTCTCGGAACTGCGAATCGACCATGGCCCTGGATATCGGGTCTACTACATGAAGCGAGGCCGCGTCGTGGTCATATTGCTATGCGGCGGCAATAAGGATAGTCAAGGTCATGACATTGCCGTCGCCAAGGCAATCGCTGCGCAATGGAAGGGGTCCACGATATGAAAACCGTGAAGTTCAGTCGATACGATACCGTCGACTATCTGCAGACCGAGGAGGAGATTGCCGCCTACCTCGACGCTGCGGTCGAAGACGGCGATCCGGCCTTGATCGCCGCAGCCCTTGGTGACATCGCGCGTGCGCGAAATATCAGCCAACTCGCGCGCGATACCGGCATGAGTCGTGAAGGCATTTATCGAGCCCTGTCGGGCGACGGCAATCCGAGTTTTGCTACCGTGATGAAAATTGCGAGTGCGCTTGGGCTACGGATATCCTTTCGACCCGCGACATCGAGCCCATGAACAGGTGATCGACTCGCCAGCGAAATTCGCCGGCACACGACACCTCGATCGATATCCGAATCCCCTGCCACTCTCGTCGAACTTCTCACGAGGGATGTCCACCTTCAATCGATGAACCGCCGCCGTCCCGCGAGAACCGCGAACACGGCAACCAACGCACTGACGACGATCAGCACGGCCAACGGGACACGCCAGGCCCCGGTGGCGGCATGCAAGGCCCCCATCAGCAGCGGGCCGACAGCCGAGCCGGAATATCCGATGAACTGCGCCATGCTGGACAGCCTGGCCGCCTGGTCGTGATGGTGGGTACGCAGCGCGAACAGCGACAAGCTGGTGGTCATCGAGAAGCCGGCGCCGAGGCCGGCAACAACCAGCCACGCGGCAGATACGGGAGCACCGCTCCAGAGCCCGAGCGTGCCGACGAGCAGAGACGCGCCGCACACGTAGCCCATCGCACGCTGATCCTTCATGCGCTTGATGAGAGGCGCCGAAAGCAGGCTCGTCGCCACCGCGACCACCTGGTAAAGCAGCAGGTCGAACCCGGTGGAAGCGGCGGACTCGCCACGCTCCAGTCCAATCGACGCGTACCAGGTCACGAGCGAATAGAACACGAACGAATGGCAGGCGAAGAAGCCTGAAATCTGCCAGCCGATCGGGTGTCGCCAGGGCGAGACCGAGCCGGCGGCGCTTTCCTTGCGCACCGAGGGACGGTGTTCGAAGCGCAGTTGCGGCAGCCACGTCGCGAACGCCGCCACGGTGATGATGATGCTCATCCCGATGGCGACGCGCCAACTGGAGCCGGGCAGCGACGCGACGGGCACCGCCAAGCCCGCGGACAGGCCCGCCGCGCTGGCCATGGCCGCGGCGTAGAGGCTGGTGTAGAAGGCGGAGCGCTCCGGGAACTCGCGCTTGACGAGCCCGGGCAGCAGGACATTGCCGATGGCGATGCCGGCGCTCAACAGCAGCATGCCGAGCCAGACGGCACCATCGAACGGGCAGGAACGCACGACGGTGCCGACCAGGATCGCGACCAGCGCGGCACCGATGCCGCGTTCGAGGCCGATTGCCCTGGCGATCGCCGGCGCGACGAGCGACAGCAAGGCGAAAACCAGAAGCGGCAGCGCACCCAGCAGGCCGGCGGCGGAATCGCCGAGCGACAGGTCGGATTGAATCCGGTCGAGAACGGGGCCAAGCGACGTGATCGGTGCGCGCAGATTGGCGCCAACCAGGACGATACCGATGGGGAGAAGATAGCCACGGCGCAATGCGGCCGCGTTGACGTAAGCGGATTTCATGATGCGTGAACCTGCGCAATCGAGCCTGCCGGGAGAGCAAGCCCAATGATTTGCGTTGGTTCACGTTAACGCTTACGCGAGGATCGGGAAGTGGATTGAACCTCGTCTGCGGCGCAGTGTAACGAAGAGAGTTCGCGAGTGCAAGCGAGTGGAACCGGTGGTCGATTCGCATGGAATCGCGAGCCGCCTCCCTGGATTCGACATGGGCCGACCGTTCGTCGAACGAGCCAACTACCGGTATCGCCCGATCTCGCATCGGCACCCATCATCACGCTTTGTTTCAAGCCAATGAGCCCGTCGAGCATTCCTGATTTCCACCGGCCATCGCTTCGCATTCACCGCCAAGCCATCGCGCAAAAGGATTTAAATCCCGCCGAATCGCCCACCCGACAAGCCTTCCCCACCCGCCGCCCGTGCCGCCCGCCGAGCCTCGGAGACTCACCTCGGCATTACCCCCATTCCCAACCCGAAAATAATTCGGCGTCGGTAAAAACCACCTTCACGACACGCTTTTTCACACTCCCGGCACCGCTTCCCCTGCGTTCGCATACCGCGTTCTAGCTTCGCATCCGCCACACGCCGCTATCGAGCGAGCGCCTACATTAGCCGGAACGAAAGCTCAGGCTGTGACCAGACTCGACGGACCCATGAAACTGCTGCGGATTCTGACCGGCACCCACGCAGGCGCGCAATTGCAGCTCGCGCCCGGCGCGCACCGCATCGGCACGGACGACGCGGCCGACATACGCCTGACGGACTGGCGCGGTGCGGATCTGTGGCTGACGGTGGACGATACGGGCGTGGTGTCGGCGCAGGCGGTGGCCTCGGCCAACGCGGGCGCGGCGGCCGGCAACCCGACCAGCGGCCCGCTCGAGACCATCCTGCTGATCGACTTCGTGCCGATGCAGTTCGACGGCACGATCCTCTGCGTCGGCGACGAAACCGGCGTCTGGCCGTCGGACTACGAGCTGCTGCAGACGCTGCTGGCCAAGCCGGTGCCGAAGGCCTCGCCGCTGCGCCGCCGCTACCTCGGCATCGCGGCGGCCTGCTTCGGCGTGGGCGCGGTGATCGTGACGGTCTCGGTGCTCTCGACGGTGCAGATGAGCCGCGCGGCCCTGCCGCCGAACGCCGACGACAACGCGCGCCGCGTCACGGAAGCGCTCGCGGCGGCCCGCATCGACGGCCTGAACGCGCACGCGGTGGGCGACACGGTGGTGGTGACGGGCATGCTGGCCAGCTCGGCCGACGATTCGGCGGTGCGCCAGTTGCTGCGCCGCCTGACGATCACCCAGGTCGCGCCGCAATACGACGTCGCGCCCCAGGTGGCGCGCAGCATCGAGGATTCGCTCGGCGTGCCCGGCGCGCGCGTGCAGTACGGCGGCGGCGGGCGCTTCGTGATCAAGGGCTCGGTCGGCAACAAAATGGCGCTCGACGCGGCGATCGCGCGCGTGCGCGCCGATCTAGACCCGAACGTGAAGGACATCGTCGCCGACGTCTCCGAATCGGCCAGCAACGCCACCTCGACGGACGCGACGGCCTATTCGGAAATGATCTCGGCCGATGGCGTGCAGTACGCGCAGACGCCCGACGGCGTGAAGCACATCTACGCCTCGGATCCGCAGGACGCCTCGGCGGCCGACGCGGCGGCGGCAGCCGACAACGCCGCCAATCGAGCAACAAAACGGGACGCAGAGCGGCCATCGCGAGCGTGCGCGCCGATCTAGACCCGAACGTGAAGGACATCGTCGCCGGCGTCGCCGAACCGGCCAGCAACGCCCCCTCGACGGACGCGACGGCCTAGTCGGAAATGATCTCGGCCGATGGCGTGCAGTACGCGCAGACGCCCGACGGCGTGAAGCACATCTACGCCTCGGATCCGCAGGACGCCTCGGCGGCCGACGCGGCGGCGGCAGCCGACAACGCCGCCA
>NZ_VWWK01000194.1:0-12424 GCF_011753035.1 Burkholderia sp. Ax-1720
GCCGGCGGCGAGCAGCGCGGCCACCGCCAGCATGCCGGCGGCCGGCAGGTTGGCGCGGGCCAGGCGCGCCAGCCCGCGCGCCGGGGCCGAGATCGACGCGGAGACGGTTGCCGAGGCGCCGGCGGACAAGCTGTCGAACATGCGCATCGCGGGCCTCACTGGGTCAGGTCGATTTCATAGGTGGCGAGGCCCTTGCCGCTGCCGTCGTCGGCGCTCACCTGGGTGATGCCGGTCAGGCCCGCCGCGGCGGCCTCGGCCAGCAGGTTCGGCGCCGAGGCGAAGCGCACGTGCGCCGCCGAGCTGGCGAGCCGGGTGAAGCGCCAGCTGCGCGCCGCGCCGTCGGTGGCGCGGGTGAGCTTGCCGCGTTTCTTGATGTAGGCGATCAGCACGTCGCGGTTGGCGTCGGGCGAGGCGAAGATCGTCTTGCTGCCGTCCAGGCCTGGGAAGTTGCCGCCGCCGCTGGCGCGGTAGTTGTTGGTGGCGACGATGAACTGCGCGTTCGCGTCGAGTGCCGCGCCCTTGTACAGCAGCTTGCGGATCCGGCTGCCCACCGGCTGCGTGACGTCGATCTCGTAGCTCAGGTCCGGCGAGGTGAACATGTCGAAGTTGTAGCCGGGGAAGCTGCTGACCAGCTGCTGCACGGTGGCGGCGTTCGGATCGATGGTGTTGAAGCGCTTGGCGGCCGTCTCGAGCCAGGCCTTCAGGTCGCCGCCGCTGATCTTCACCGCGTAGACGGTGTTCGGGTACAGGTAGAGGTCGGCCGCGTTGTTGATCGCCAGGCCGCCCGGCGCCACGTCGGTGAAGTCGGTGCCGCCGCCGAAGCCGCTCTTGAACGGCGCGCTGACCGACAGCACCGGCAGCGAGGCGTATTGCGGCAGGTTCGCCTGCACGTAGCTCGCCACGTAGTCGGCCTGCGCCTCGTTGACGATCTGGATCGCGCCCGGGTCGCCCACATCGGCGAAGTAGCTGCTCATGCGGTAGTCGGTGCTGCCCACCGGCGTCTTCACGTAGTCGATGGTGGCCTGGTGCTCGGCCGCGATCGCCGCCGACACGCTCGGGTCGGCCGCCACGTAGCTCTTGTCGGCGTTCTGGATCGAGCGCGCCTCGACCGTGGTCTGCGACTTGTCGACGTTCCAGCGCTTGCCGTCCCAGGCCAGGCCCAGCTTGATCACGCCGAGGTGTTTGCCCCAGTAGTTGGCCATCACGGTGGGCACGCCGTTGACGGTGCCCTTGACCTTGTCGACGCCCGGCAGGTTGAACTGGCCGACCGTGCTGTTCGCGTCCGGGAACACCTGATGCGAGTGGCCGATCAGCATCGCGTCGATGCCGGGCACCTGGGCCAGCCACCAGCTGCCGTTCTCCATGGTCGGCGAGTAGGCGGAATTGTCGAGGCCGCCGTGCGAGATCGCCACCACCAGGTCGGCGCCCTTGGCGCGCATCTCGGGGATGTACTTCTCGGCGGCTTCCTTGAGGCCGGTGGTGTAGACCTTGCCGTCCAGCCAGCGCTTGTCCCAGCTCATGATCGCCGGCGGCGTGAAGCCGATGATGCCGACCTTGACCGGCGCGCTCACGGTGCTGCCGTCGGGCGCGGTGGCGCTCACCACCCTGGTGATGATCGTGTAGGGCTGGAACAGCGGCTGATTGGTCCTGGCGCTGATCACGTTGGACAGCACCTGCGGGAAGTTCGGCCCCGCGCATTTCTGCTGCTGCGCCGGATCGGGCAGCCCGTCGATGTCGAAACGATTGCCGGTGACCTGCGAGAGATAGGGCAGGCCGTAGTTGAATTCGTGGTTGCCGATCGCGCCGCCGTCGAACTTCGCGGCGTTCATCACCTTGTAGATCGCCAGCGTCTGGTCGCAGGAAACCGGCTTGACCAGCGCCTGGTAATCGGACAGCGCGGTGCCCTGGATGGTGTCGCCGTCGTCGAGCAGCAGGTTGTTCGGATATTGCTTGCGGGCCGCCGCGATCAGCGTGGCGACGCGCTCGAAGCCGATCGAATTGTCGGCCGCCAGCTTGAAGTAGTCGTAGGACAGCACGTTGGTGTGGAGGTCGGTGGTCTCCAGCAGCGCGAGCGTGGCGCGCGTGCCGGCCGGCGCCGGTCTCGGTCTGGTGCTCGGCGGCCTCCACCGGCGAGGAGCCGTATTCGCTGGCGATCACCCTGCTGGAGGCGCTCGGCCCCTCGGCGGCGCGCCAGGCCAGCATCCTCGCCACCGATCTCGACACCCAGGTGCTGGAGAAGGCGCGGCTGGGCATCTACACCTTCGACCAGGTCAAGCATCTCTCGCAGGAGCGGCTGCGCCGCTTCTTCCTGAAGGGCACCGGCCCGCAGGCGGGGCGCGTCAAGGTGCGCCCGGAGCTTCGGCAGATGATCCGCTTCGAGCCGCTGAACCTGACCGACGCCGACTACGGCATCGGCCAGGGCTTCGACGCGATCTTCTGCCGCAACGTGATGATCTATTTCGACAAGCCCACGCAAGGGCAGGTGCTGACGCGCTTTGAGCCGCTGCTCAAGCCCGGCGGCCTGCTGTTCGCCGGCCACTCGGAGAACTTCTCCTACGTGACGCAGGCGTTCCGGCTGCGCGGCCAGACCGTCTACGAACGCACCCGCGACGCGGCCTCGGCCGCGGGTCCGGCGCGCGCGCGAGCGCAGGCCGGCGCGCCGGCGGCGGCCAGCGCCGCGCCCAGCCTGGCCGGGGAGGATGCATGAGCGCACTGCCGATCGCGAGCAATCACTACTTCGACAACCACTTCGGCCGTCCCGGCGTGAAGCTGCTGCCCAACGAGTTCTTCACCACCCGCGAGGACATGGTGCTGGTCACCGTGCTGGGTTCCTGCGTGGCGGCCTGCCTGCACGACCCGTTCGCGGGCCTGGGCGGGATGAACCACTTCATGCTGCCCGACGACGGCGCCGACGCGCGCGCGCCGGCTTCCGACTCGATGCGCTACGGCGCCTACGCGATGGAAGTGCTGATCAACGAGCTGATCAAGGCCGGCGGCAAGCGCGAGCGCTTCGAGGCCAAGGTGTTCGGCGGCGCGGCCGTGCTGGCCGGCATGACCACCATCAACATCGGCGACCGCAACGCCGATTTCGTGCGCCGCTACCTGGCGCTCGAGAAGATCCGCATCGCCGCCGAGGACCTGCAGGGCACGCATCCGCGCAAGGTCGCGTTCATGCCGCGCACCGGGCAGGCGATGGTCAAGAAGCTGCGGCTGTCGGTGCCCGGGGTGGCCGAACGCGAGGCCGCGCTGGCCCGCTCGGCGGCCGAGGCACGCGCCGCCCGCGCGCAACGCGCGCGCGCCCACGTCGAGCTGTTCGCCGCGCCGGCCGCGTCGAAGCCGCGCGTCGAGCTGTTCGGCTCGACGGCTACAACGAAAAAGCAGGAGGCATGAGCACCGTGCAGAAAATCAAGGTATTGTGCGTCGACGATTCGGCGCTGATCCGCAGCCTGATGACCGAGATCATCAACAGCCAGCCCGACATGGCGGTCTGCGCGACGGCGCCGGATCCGCTCGTCGCGCGCGAGCTGATCAAGCAGCACAACCCGGACGTGCTGACCCTGGACGTGGAAATGCCGCGCATGGACGGGCTCGACTTCCTGGAGCGCCTGATGCGGCTGCGTCCGATGCCGGTGGTGATGGTATCGTCGCTGACCGAGCGCGGCTCGGAAATCACCTTGCGCGCGCTCGAGCTCGGCGCGGTCGACTTCGTCACCAAGCCGCGCGTGGGGATCCGCGACGGCATGCTCGACTACGCCGAGAAGCTGGCCGACAAGATCCGCGCGGCGGCCCGCGCGCGCGTGCGGCAGGCCGCGCCCGCCAAGCCGGCGGCGGCCGCCGGCCAGGCCAGCGCGCCGCTGATGAACAATCCGCTGGTCAGTACCGAGAAGCTGCTGATCGTGGGCGCCTCCACGGGCGGCACCGAGGCGATCCGCGAGCTGCTGGTGCCGCTGCCGCCCGACGCGCCGGCGGTGCTGATCGCGCAGCACATGCCGCCCGGCTTCACCAAGTCCTTCGCGCAGCGCCTGAACACGCTGTGCCGGATCGCGGTGAAGGAAGCCGAGCATGGCGAGCGGGTGCTGCCGGGCCATGCCTATATCGCGCCCGGCCATGCCCACCTGCTGCTGGCGCGCAGCGGCGCGAACTACCTGGCCCACCTGTCGGACGAGCCGCCGGTGAACCGGCACCGTCCCTCGGTCGACGTGCTGTTCCGCTCGGCGGCGCTGCACGCGGGCAAGAATGCGATCGGCGTGATCCTGACCGGCATGGGCCGCGACGGCGCGGCCGGCCTGCTGGAGATGAAGCGCGCTGGCGCGCGCACCTTCGCGCAGGACGAGGCCAGCTGCGTGGTGTTCGGCATGCCGCGCGAGGCGATCGTGCTGGGCGGGGCCGACGAGGTCGTGCCCCTGAACGAGATGAGTCGGCGCGTGCTGGCCGCGATGGGCGAGCGTGTGCAGCGCGTCTGAGGACGCGGCGAGAATACCGAATTTTGCAGAGGAACCGTGATGGACAAGAACATGAAGATTCTGGTGGTGGACGATTTCCCGACGATGCGTCGAATCGTTCGCAACCTGCTGAAGGAGCTCGGCTACTCGAACGTCGACGAGGCCGAGGACGGCGCGGCGGGGCTCGCGCGCCTGAAGGGCGGCGGTTTCGATTTCGTGATCTCCGACTGGAACATGCCGAACCTCGACGGGCTGGCGATGCTCAAGGCGATCCGCGCCGACGCCGCGCTGACCCACCTGCCGGTGCTGATGGTGACCGCCGAGTCGAAGAAGGAGAACATCATCGCGGCCGCCCAGGCGGGCGCGAGCGGCTACGTGGTGAAGCCGTTCACCGCGGCCACCCTCGACGAGAAGCTCAACAAGATCCTCGAAAAGATGGCCAAGGCCGGGAGCTGACGAATGGACGAGCCGATTCATGCGGCGCTGGCCGGCGCCGGCTTTCCGGCCGAGCACGGCGCGGATGGCGCGGATCTCACCAGCGACCGGATTCTCGCGCGGATCGGCCAGCTGACCCGCACGCTGCGTGATTCGATGCGCGAGCTCGGGCTCGACAAGCACGTCGAGCAGGCCGCGATGGTGGTGCCCGACGCGCGCGACCGGCTGCGCTACGTGGCCGACATGACCGAGCAGGCCGCCGAGCGCGTGCTGACCGCCATCGAGATCGCCAAGCCGGTGCAGGAGCGGCTGCAGGCCGAGGCCGAGGCGCTCGAGGCGCGCTGGGCCACCTGGTACCGCGCGCCGATCGAGCGCACCGAGGTGCGCGAGCTGATGGACGACACGCGCGGCTTCCTCGGCGCGCTGCCCGAAGCCACCTCGGCGACCCGCACCCAGCTGCTGGAGATCATGCTGGCGCAGGACTTCCAGGACCTGACCGGGCAGGTGATCAAGAAGATCATGGAGATGGTCTACCTGATCGAGCAGCAGTTGCTGGCGGTGCTGGTCGAGAACATCGCCCCCGAGCGCCGCGAGCAGTTCGCCGCCAACGCGGCCGCGCTGGCCGCCGAGGGACATCCCGATACGCTGCTCAACGGCCCGCAGATCGCACCCGAAGGCCGCACCGACGTGGTCCAGGACCAGGCGCAGGTCGACGACCTGCTGGCCAGCCTGGGGTTCTGAGCCAGCCGCCCGCGGGCCGTTTCATTTTGTGATCCGGCCCGGCCGGCCGCCGGTTTCGCCCCGCCGGCCGGCGCTTCGTTACAGTTGCTTACCAGCCGGCGAATCGCGTTTGGTTTTTGCTGTCGGCCGAAGGCATACTACCGATCGACATTGGCGTCCTGCCCGGCTGGAATCTCCGGCCGGGACGGGTGATCCGCAACGCGGTCCGCCGGGTTCGGTCCTGATTCGGCCACGAATCCGGCTGCAAATCCGGCCGAGGATCGGCGGACGATCGACGGTTTGCACTGCGGGCGCCAGCGGCGCGCGTCTCGCGCCGCGGTGCCGGCTTACGAGGGGTGACAGGGTGAAATCGACAAGCATGCGCGGCCTCGCCGCGAAATGGGCCGCCGGCGCGCTGGCGGCGGGATGCGCCAGCGGCGCGTTCGCCGAACTGGGCGGGCCGCCCTCGGCGCCGCCCGCCGACGACACGGCCGCGGTGGTCCGCACGCTCTCGCCCTCGCGGGCCGCGAGCACGAAACTCGCCAACACGGCGCAGTCCACGGCCGGCTACACGGTGCGCGAAACCACCCTCGGCTCCGGCACGGTGATCCACGAATACCTCGGCAGCAACGGCAGCGTGTTCGGCGTGGCCTGGCAGGGCCCCACCCAGCCCGATCTCGCCTCGCTGTTCGGCAGCTATTTCTCCCAGTACAGCGCCGGCGTCCAGGCCTCGCACGCGAGCCGCGGCCTGCGCGCGCCGATCGCGATCGACTCGAGCGCGCTGGTGGTCCGCTCGGGCGGCCACATGGGCGCCTTCGTCGGCTCGGCCTGGCTGCCCGCGCTGCTGCCCGCCGGCATGACCGGCGCCGATATCCAGTGACCACCGGGAGCCCCATCTTGCGTACTTCCTCGAATCCCTTCCGCTGGCTCGCCGCGCTGGGCCTGGTCGCGATCACGGCCGCGCTGGTCGCCTGCGGCGGCGGCGACGGCGGCAGCGGCGCCAGCAACAACGCCAGCACGCCGAGCTCCGGCGGCGGCACCGTCGGCAGCGGCAATACCGGCACCGGCAACCAGGTGCCGATCGTCGTCAATGCGGGCCTCGGCAGCGTGGTGAACATGCCGACCGTCAGCGTCACGGTCTGCGCGCCCGGCACCTCGAACTGCCAGGTCATCAACAACGTGCTGCTCGATACCGCCTCGTTCGGGCTGCGGCTGGTCGGCTCGGCGGCCTCCAGCGTGCTCGGCAGCCTGCCGACGCAGACCGCGAGCAACGGCGGCACCCTCACCGAGTGCGGCCAGTTCGTGTCGAGCTTCACCTGGGGCTCGGTGCGCTCGGCCGACGTCAAGCTGGCCGGCCTGACCGCCAGCGCGGTGCCGATCCAGATCATCGGCGACCTCGGCACCTCGAACGTGCCCAGCTCCTGCTCGAACGGCGGCAGCTCGGCCAACTCGGTCGCCGCGCTCGGCGCCAACGGCATCCTCGGGGTCGGCCAGTCGCCGTTCGACTGCGGCAGCGCCTGCGTCAACTCGACCGCCAACAGCAACTACTACTCGTGTCCGTCGAGCGGCAGCTGCACCCGCACCACGGTGGCGCTGAATCGCCAGGTGGCCAATCCGGTGGCGCGCTTCCCGAGCAACAACGACGGCGTGATCGTCCAGCTCGGCACGCCCAGCGGCGGCAACGCGAGCGGCACGCTGACGCTGGGCGTCGGTTCGCTGCCGGGCGGCGTCACGCGGCTCGGCACCACCACCTCGGGCAACGTGACGGGGACCTTCCAGGCTCGCGCGATCGCCTCGGCGTTCTTCGACACCGGCTCGAACGCGTATTTCTTCGATTCCACCGACAGCAGCACGCCGCTGCCGACCTGCAGCAACAACGCCTCGTTCTACTGCCCGAGCACCACGCAGAACCTGACGGCCTCGCTGACCGGCACCGACCTGAGCACCCTCAACGTGAGCTTCTCGGTCGCCAACGCGCAGGCGCTGTTCAACAGCAACGGCTTCGCGCTGGCCAACCTGGGCGGGCCGTTCGGCCAGAACCAGACGCTCGACTTCGGGCTGCCGCATTTCTTCGGCCGCAGCATCTACTTCGGCTTCGACCTGCGCAACCTGGGCGGCACGCAAACGCCGTACATCGCGCTCTGACGGGCCGCCGCGGCCCGCGCGCCCGAAGGGCGCGATCGTCCCGCCCGCGAGGGCGTGGCGGTCGCGCCCTTTTTCATTTGGCGTGAGGTTGGCGCGCTCGCCTATCATCGAGGTTCGGCCGCGCGATCCCGGCGCGGCGTTTCCAGGCGCATCGAGGGCCGGCCCGCGGCGCGGTCCGGCCCCGCAAGGAGGCAGGCGATGACATCCATCCCGGCGACGGCGCAGCCGTCGATCCAGCGCATCACGCCGTTCCTGTGGTTCGACCAGGAGGCCGAGGCGGCGGCGAATTTCTACGTCTCGGTGTTCGACGATTCGCGCATCACGCGCGTGGCCCGCTACGGCAAGGAGGGCGCGCGGGCCGCCGGCCAGCCCGAGGGCACGGTGATGACGGTGGCCTTCGAGCTGGCCGGCCAGGGTTTCTCGGCGATCAACGGCGGCCCGGTGTTCCGCATCAGCCCGGCGGTGTCCTTCGTGGTCAATTGCCGGACCCAGGACGAGATCGACCGCTACTGGGCCAGCCTGGCCGAGGGCGGCGATGCCGGGGCGCAGCAGTGCGGCTGGCTCAAGGACCGCTTCGGCGTGTCCTGGCAGATCGTGCCGGTGCAGCTGCCGGCCTTGCTCGGCGAGGCCGACGCGGCGCGCGCGGGCCGCGTGATGGCCGCGCTGATGAACATGAAGAAGCTCGATCTCGCCGAGCTGGAGCGCGCCGCCGCCGGCTGAGGGCGCTCGCGGCGGATGCATGAGGGCAGGCGGCCGGCCGCGGGCAGGGCGGGCCGCCGCTGCCGCCTTCGCGCCCCGGCCGCCTCCCTGTCTTCGGCCCTGCCTTCCGCCCTGTCTTCCGCCTCATTTCCCGCCCCGCGCCCGCCGGCTCCCTCCCCCCGCGCGCCCTGTCGTTTTTACCGCCCCCGCCTTCCATCGTCGGAAATACCCCGGTTTCCCCGCTTTCCTCGACCGATCGCCGCTCGACACGTCCATCAATAATCGATGCACTGGAAATGGCATCCCGTCGTTTCCGCGTGGAGGCTGCAGTGGCAGAGGACAGCGATCTCGAGAAAACCGAAGAAGCCACCCCCCGGCGCCGTGAAAAGGCGCGGGAGGAAGGGCAGGTCGCGCGTTCGCGCGAGCTGTCCTCGTTCGCGCTGCTGGCGGCCGGCTTCTACGGGGCGTGGATGCTGTCGGGCCCGATCGGCGAGCACCTGCGCACCATGCTGCGCGGCTCGCTCGGCTTCGATCGCGCTGCCGCCTTCGACACCCACGCGATGCTCACCGGTGCCGGCCGCGCCGGCATGGAAGGGCTCTCGGCGCTCGCGCCGGTGCTGGCGCTGACCGGCCTGGCCGCGCTCGCCGCGCCGATCGCACTGGGCGGCTGGCTGCTGTCGGGCAAGGCGATCGGCTTCAAGTTCGACCGTCTCAACCCGATCAGCGGGCTGGGCCGGATCTTCTCGCTGCAGGGGCTGATCCAGCTCGGCATGGCGCTGGCCAAGACGGTGGTGGTGGGCGGCATCGGCGGCATCGCGATCTGGAAGAGCCGCGAGGAACTGCTCGGTCTGATGATGCTGCCGCTGCACCAGGCGCTGGCCGATACGCTGCACCTGGTGGCGGTGTGCTGCGGCGTGACGGTGGCCGGCATGCTGGTGGTGGCCGGCATGGACGTGCCCTACCAGCTCTGGCAATACAACAAGAAGCTGCGCATGACCAAGGAAGAGGTCAAGCGCGAGCATCGCGAGAACGAGGGCGATCCGCACGTGAAGGGCCGGATCCGCCAGCAGCAGCGCGCCATGGCGCGCCGCCGCATGATGGCCAACGTGCCCAAGGCCGACGTGGTGGTCACCAACCCGACCCACTTCGCCGTGGCGCTGCGCTACACCGACGGCGAGATGCGCGCGCCCAAGGTGGTGGCCAAGGGCATCAACCTGGTGGCCGCGCGCATCCGCGAGCTGGCCGAGGAGCATCGCGTGCCGATCCTGGAAGCGCCGCCGCTGGCGCGCGCGCTCTATCACAACGTCGAACTCGAACGCGAGATCCCGGGCCCGCTGTATTCGGCGGTGGCCGAGGTGCTGGCCTGGGTCTATCAGTTGAAGCGCTTCCGCAGCGAGGGCGGCGCGTTCCCGGCCGAGCCGACCGACCTGGACGTGCCGGCCGAGCTGGACAAGGGCGCGAGCGTCTCGGAACAGGACGAGGCCGAGGAAGCGACCGAGGTGCTGGGCGAGGGCGCCGCGCGCCGTGACGGAGGTGCCGCATGAGCACGCCCACCGGAGCGCTCGGCAAGCGTGTGGGCCGGCTGGACGTGGCCAACCTGCGCGCGCTGGCCGGCCCGATCCTGATCTGCATGATCCTCGGCATGATGATCCTGCCGCTGCCTCCGCTGCTGCTGGATCTGCTGTTCACCTTCAATATCGCGCTGTCGGTGATGGTGCTGCTGGTCAGCATGTACACCATGAAGCCGCTCGATTTCGCGGCCTTCCCCAGCGTGCTGCTGTTCTCCACCCTGCTGCGGCTGTCGCTGAACGTGGCCTCCACGCGGGTGGTGCTGCTCGAGGGCCATACCGGCCCCGACGCGGCCGGCCAGGTGATCGAGGCCTTCGGCCACTTCCTGGTGGGCGGCAACTTCGCGGTCGGCATCGTGGTGTTCGTGATCCTGATGATCATCAACTTCACGGTGATCACCAAGGGCGCGGGGCGGATCGCCGAAGTGTCGGCGCGCTTCACGCTCGACGCGATGCCGGGCAAGCAGATGGCGATCGACGCCGACCTCAACGCCGGCCTGATCAACGAGGAGCAGGCCCGCAAGCGGCGCGTGGCGGTGGCCCAGGAAGCCGAGTTCTACGGCTCGATGGACGGCGCCTCGAAGTTCGTGCGCGGCGACGCGATCGCCGGCCTGATCATCATGGCGATCAACGTGATCGGCGGGCTGATCGTCGGCATCGTCCAGCACGACATGAGCTTCGCCGCGGCCGGCAAGAACTACACGCTGCTGACCATCGGCGACGGCCTGGTCGCGCAGATCCCCTCGCTGGTGATCTCGACCGCGGCCGGCGTGATCGTCTCGCGGGTGGCCACCGACGAGGACATCGGCACCCAGATCACCGGGCAGTTGTTCACCAACCCGCGCGTGCTGACCATCACCGGCACCATCATCGTGATGATGGGCCTGATCCCCAACATGCCCCACTTCGCGTTCCTGCTGCTCGGCGGCGGCTCGATCTGGATGGCGCGCGTGATGCGCCGCCGCGAGGCGGCCCGGCACGCGGCCGGCGACCTCACCGAGATCGCCCCGCCCGCGGCGCTGCCGGCCGACAGCCACGAGGCGACCTGGGAGGACGTCACGCTGATCGACACGCTGGGCCTGGAGGTCGGCTACCGGCTGATCCCGCTGGTCGACAACAGCGGCGACGGCGAGCTGCTCAAGCGCATCAAGGGGATCCGCAAGAAGTTCGCGCAGGAAATCGGCTTCCTGCCGCCGGTGATCCATATCCGCGACAACCTCGAGCTGCGCCCCAACGGCTACCGGATCGCCCTGAAGGGCGTCGAGGTCGGCACCGGCGAGGCCTTCCCGGGCCAGTGGCTGGCGATCAACCCCGGCCAGGTGACGGCCGCGCTGCCCGGCGCCCAGACGCGCGACCCGGCCTTCGGCCTGCCGGCGGTGTGGATCGACGTGTCGCAGCGCGAGACGGCGCAGGTTTACGGCTACACGGTGGTGGACGCCAGCACCGTGGTGGCCACCCACCTCAACCACCTGGTGGTGCAGCACGCCGCCGAGCTGCTCGGCCGCCAGGAAGTGCAGGCGCTGCTGGAGCGCACCGGACGCGACGCGCCCTCGCTGGTCGAGGACCTGGTGCCCAAGACGGTCTCGCTGACCACCCTGCAGCGCGTGCTGCAGAACCTGCTCGAGGAAGGCGTGCCGATCCGCGACATGCGCACCATCATCGAGGCGGTGTCCGAGCAGGCCGGCCGCATCACCGATCCCTACGACCTGACCGCCGCGGTACGCCTGGCGCTGGGCCGCGCGATCACCCAGCAGTGGTACCCGGGCTCGGGCGAGATGCAGGTGATGGGGCTCGACGCGAATCTCGAGCGGGTGCTGTCGCAGGCGCTCGCCACCGGCGCGAATCCCGGCCTCGAGCCGGGGCTCGCGCAGACGCTGCTGATGGGCACGCAGGACGCGATGCTCCGGCAGCAGAACATGGGCCTGCCGCCGGTGCTGCTGGTGCAGCACGCGCTGCGGGCGATGCTCGCGCGCTTCCTGCGCCGCAGCCTGCCGCAACTGAAAGTGCTGTCCTACGCCGAAGTGCCGGAAACACGCACGATCAAAGTCACGAACGTCATCGGGGGTAACGCTTGAACATCCGCAAATTCACCGGCCCGACCAGCCGCGACGCGCTGCGTCTGGTGCGCGAGGCGCTTGGCGGCGATGCCGTGGTGCTGTCGAATCGCACGCTCGAGGACGGCTCGGTCGAGATCGTCGCGCTGGCCGACGCCGAGCTGGCCGCGCTCGCGCCGAAGGTGCCGGCCGCCGCCTCGCTGGCCGCGCAGGCACGCGCGCTGCCGCCCGCGGCCCGCCCCGCGTCGGCCGAAGCCGCGCCGCGCCTGGCGGTGCCACCCAATCCCTATGCTTCCGGCGACGTGTTTTCCTCGGTGTTCGGCGCCAGCGCCGAGGCCGACGAGAATGCGAGGGACGCGCA
>NZ_VWWK01000195.1:0-12260 GCF_011753035.1 Burkholderia sp. Ax-1720
TCGACCGGCTCGCATGCGGCGCTCGCGATCGAGCGCGCGATGCAGGCAGCCGGCGCGCATCGCGAGACGCAGCGGCTCGCCACCCAGCGCCGCGGCCGCGTGCGCGGCCTGCAGACCGCCGAGCGCTGAGGCGCGGGGCGTCGTCGTCGAGTTTCCGCGCCGCCCGTCTCCATCTTCTTCCCTTTCCTGCTGTCGATCCGCTCGCGCGTTGCACGCGTCGAGCCGAGCGGATCGCGGTGGGCGCAGCGACCGGCTGCGCCGCCCTGGCCGCTCGAGCCTCAGTGCCCGCCTTCGGCCTGCCCGCGCTTCGCCCTGGCACGACGCGACAGCATGTTCATCCCCTCCACGAAGGCCGAGAAGGCCATCGCCGCGTAGATGTAGCCCTTGGGCACGTGGCTGCCGAAGCCTTCGGCGATCAGCGTCATGCCGATCACCACCAGGAAGCTCAGGGCCAGCATCACGATGGTCGGGTTGCGGTCGATGAAGCGCGACAGCGGGCCGGCCGCGACCAGCATCACCGTGACGGCGGCGATCACCGCGATGAACATGATGGCGACGTGCTCGGTCATGCCGATCGCGGTCACGATGCTGTCGATCGAGAACACGATGTCGAGCACCAGGATCTGGCCGATCGCCGCGACCGGCGTCAGCATCGCGGCGGCCACCCCGCCCGCCGCGCCGGCCTGCTCGCCCGGCGCCACGTGATGGTGGATCTCCTTGGTCGCCTTCCAGACCAGGAACAGGCCGCCCGAGATCAGGATCATGTCGCGCCAGGAGAAGGCGTGGTCGAACAGGGTGAAGGCCGGCTGGGTGAGCCGCGCGATCCAGGCCACCGTGCCCAGCAGCGCGAGCCGCAGGAACAGCGCCAGGCCGATGCCGATGCGCTGGGTGCGTGCGCGCTGCGCCTCGGGCAGCTTGTTGCTGAGGATCGAGATGAAGATCAGGTTGTCGATGCCGAGCACGATCTCCATCGCGACGAGCGTCACGAGGGCGGCCCAGACGGCGGGGTCGGCGGCGAGGGTCAGCAGGTGGTCCATGGCGGTCGGGTTCCGGAATCCATTGGTGGGCTGGTGTCGAGGCTTGTTATGATCGGCGATCGTCGGCTTCGGGAAAATCATCTCGAAACTGATCTCAACATCGGTTTTTCCGAAGTTCGTCGTGACTGCTGGAGCCATCATGCTGAATTTTCGACATTTGTACTACTACTGGGTGGTCGTGAAGGAGGGCGGCTTCGCGCGCGCCGCCGAGCGGCTCGACATGGCGGTGCAGACCATCAGCGCGCAGGTGCGCGAGCTCGAGCGCGCGCTCGGCCATCCGCTGCTGAAAGCGGCCGGGCGCGGCGTGACCATGACCGAGGCCGGCCAGGCGGCCTTCGCGCGCGCCGACGAGATGTTCCGGATCGGCGCGCATATCGCCGACGACGTGCGCGCGGCGGCCAGCGGCGAGCTGGCGCGGCTCGCGGTGGGGCTGACCGATGGCGTGTCGAAGCTGGCCGCGCACGCGGTGCTGGAGCCCGCGCTCGACACGCCGTCCCTGCGGCTGCGCTGCCACGAGGGCGAGCTCGACGACCTGCTGGCCGAACTGGCGCTGCACCGGCTCGACCTGGTGCTGGCCAGCCAGCCGGCGCCGCCGCATCCCACCCTGCGCTTGACGAGCGAGCGGCTGGTGGCTTCGGCGGTGGATTGGTACGGGCCGGCCAGCCTCGTCACGCGGGCCGCGCGCGAGCGGTTTCCCGATTGCCTCGCCAGCTTGCCGGTGCTGCTGCCGACCGCGCATTCACCCTTGCGCGCGCAACTGGAGCGCAGCTTCGAGGCGAGCGGGATCCGGCCGCGTATCGCCGGCGAATTCGAGGACAGCGCCTTGCTGGCGGTGTTCGGCGCGCGCGGGCTGGGGGTGTTTCCGCTGAGCGAGGCGGGTGCCGGCGACGCGGCCATGTTGCGCGGCCTGCGCCGGCTCGGGCGGGCCGATGGGGTGGTGGACGAGATCTACGCGATCCGTTCGCGGCGCGGCGAGCATCATCCGTTGGTGGAGCGGGTGATGCTCGGGGCAGAGTCGAGCCGCTGATATCGCGACAAGTTTTCCTGGACCCGGGAATTTGCTTTTGTATTTGACATGTCACAAGTAGGTGTCGTGACGTATCAACTACGTTGACACATCTTGCTCGGTTTTCTACACTTTTCGTGTATCGACGTGTTGATACGTGTGCGAACGACGGATCATGAAAGCCAGGAGCCGAGGTGCAAGAGCATGTCGTGCGATGTTCGGTCCGTCTCGCTTTTCCAGGGGGATTGAGTGATGGCTGTTCAAACGCTGAAGCGCTGGGGTAATAGTCTCGCGGTTCGAATTCCGGCCAATGTCGCACAGGAAGTGAAATTCACCGAAGGGCAGGAGGTCGATGTGCAGGTCGTTGATGGCAATTTGCAAATACGAGCGCATGGCGCAATCAAGCGTTTTTCCCGCGAGCGGTATCTACAGCAACTTCGTGAGGCGAAGCTTGCCCCGCACCCCCATGTCGAGTTTGGCGAGCCTCAGGGCGATGAGTTTGGTGGTCCGGACGATCCGGCGCGCCGCTGAAGGGGGGCCACGATGCTTGATGGAATTCCGGAAGCGGGAGATGTGATTCGTTTGTATATCGGGCCGAGTAAAGGTAACGAACAGGATGGATATCGAGCGGTCGTTGTTCTGACGGCCCTGGATATCAATGAGTTGACCGGACGTATAGTCGGTCTGCCCATTACCTCGACGATCCGGGGCTGGGATTCGGAAATACCTCTCTCGAGCCTCGCTCGGCCCGGCGTGGCACTTGTCGATCAGATCGTCAATCTGTCGTTCAGGACACGTGGTTTCACATGCGACGGGGAGCGGGCCACGGACGAGGAAATGCAGGCGATTCGATTCGCTGTCCGCAGTTTTCTCGACCTGTAGATCGAAGCGGCGCCCATTCTCCTCATCCTTATCCGAATGGGCCTGGCCGCTCGGCCATCTTCAAGCCTCCACCATCCCACCCACGCGATGAAACGCGCGGCCGAAGTAGATCAGCCCGTCCGTATCGCCGCGCACGCGGATCGCCGTGGCCTCGACGAACACCACCGTGTGCGAGCCCACCTCCTTCATCTCCACGATGGTCCCCTGCACGCTGGCCAGCGCGTCGCGAAGCACCGGCACGCCGTCCTGGCCTTCGTCCCAGGCGGCCAGGCCGAAGCGCTCGTCCATCGGCATCCTGGTCAGTCCTGCGAAATGACGCGCCAGCGGCTCGTGCTCGCCGGGCAGCACGTTCACGCATAGCGAGCGGTTGCCGGTGAGCGTGGCGTGGGTGCTGCTCGAACGGTTCAGGCAGATCAGCAGGGTGGGCGGCGCGTCGGTGACCGAGCAGACCGCGCTCGCCGTCACGCCGCAGCGGCCGTGCGGGCCCGCCGTCGTGATCAGGTTGACGGCGGCGCCGAGATGCGCCATCGCGTGGCGGAACAACTGGCGCGCGTCCTCGTCGGCGGCTGCGCGCGTTGGGTCGGTCATGGACACTCCTGGAGCGGACGACATGGCGAAAGCGGCGGCCGCTCATGGGACAGGGCGGCCGGATTCGCTCGATAGTCCCGCAGTGTCGCCCGTCCGGCGGAAAAAGTCAGGGTAACCCCTTGCTTGCCGGGGTTTTCGACCGCGCCGCCGAGCTTTGCTCGCGCCGCATCAGGCGCCGTGCGCGAGGCTCGCCAGCGAGACCAGCATGACCGGCATGGCGACCATCGCGAGCAGCGTCTGCATGGCCGTGATGCCGGCCATCAACGGCGCGTCGCCGCCGAGCTGGCGCGCCATGATGTAGGACGAGGAGGAGGTCGGCAGGGCCTGGAACAGCAGCGCGACCGTCATGACGGCCTCGCCGAGCCCGAGCGCGCGGCCGGCCGCGAAGGTCAGCAGCGGCATGGCGAGGAACTTGAAGAGCGAGGCGACCAGCATCGGCTGCAGCCAGGCGCGGGTCGCGCCGAAGCGCAGCGCGGCGCCGACGCAGAGCAGGCCGAGCGGCATCGAGGCGGCGCCGAGCGCGCGCACCGCCGGCTCGATCGCGGCGGGCACGGCGATGCCGCCGGCCTGCATCGCGCCGCCGATCGCGCAGCCCACCACCAGCGGGTTGGTCAGCACCTGGCGCAGCGCCGCGGCCGGCCCGAGCCGCGTCTGGCCGTAACGCGCGAAGACCAGCACGCAGAACAGGTTGACGGTGGGCACGATCACCGCCACGCAGACCGCCGACAGCGCGATGCCTTGCCTCCCTAGCAGGCCGGCCGCCACGGCGGTGCCCACGTAGTTGTTGAAGCGCACCGCGCCCTGGAACACCGAGGTGAAGCCCGCGCCGTCGACCCTCACCCAGCGGCGCATCAGCAGCAGCGCGACGGCTGCGGCCAGCGTGGCGCCGATCAGCGCGGCGGCCAGCGGCAGGATCGGCAGGGCGCCGAGCTGCGCGGTGGCCAGGCCGTGCGCGAACAGGGCCGGTAGCAGTACGTAGTAACAGAGCCGCTCGGCCGGCGGCCAGAACGCGTCGGCGATGAAGCCGGTGCGCTTGAGGGCGTGGCCGAGCGCCACCAGCAGCGCCACCGGCAGCAGCGCGAGCACGATCGCGCCGCTCATGCCGGAACCCCGGTCGAGACGGCGCGACGCCCGCGATGGCGAGGGAGGATCGAAGACATGGCAGCTTGCGCGGTAGTGAGGATGCCCTCAAGTTAAGCACGCGCAACCACGAGAAATGATGGTGATTTCTCGGGCGATCAATGAGAAAACCTCATGGATGAGGCGATCAGCTCGGCGGCCAGCGCCTGCGCGAAACGCTGCGCCGGGCGCGAGCGGTGTTCGAGCAGGACCACCGCGCTGCGCAACTGCGGCTGCCCGAAGGGCAGGCGCACCACCGGCGGCAGCCGCGCCAGCACCGAGTCGTGCAGCGCCACCACGCCGGCGCCCAGGCCGCGCGAGGCCATGTGGACGATGGTCTCGGTGCTGTCGAGCACCATCTCCTCGCGCACTTTGATGCCCATCCGGCGCAGCTCGGCGGCGATCTCGCGGCCGGCCCAGGCCTGCGCGTCGAAGCGGATGAAGGGCAGCGCCTCGAGCAGCTCGCGCACGCTCCAGCCCTCGTGGCGCGGCGGCGCGACCAGCCAGTAGCGGTGCTCGTAGAGCGTCTGCCAGACCAGCCCGGAAGGATGCGGGCGCACCGGGTGGGTGGTGACGGCCGCGTCGAGTTCGCCGCCGGCGACGCGCTGCGCCAGCGCCAGCGACAGGCCCGCGGCGACATGCACGCGCAGCGAGGGATGCGCGACCCGCAGCGACAGCAGCGCATCGGGCATCGGCCCCGACAACGCGGTCTGGATCGCGCCGACGCGCAGCCGCCCGACCAGTTGCTTCTCGTCGCTGAGCGCGTCGGGGATGCCGTCCACCATCGCCAGGATCTGCTCGGCCTGGGCCAGCACGATGCGGCCCGCCTCGGTCAGCGTGGGCTGCCGGCGCGAGCGATCGAACAACTGCACGCTGAATTCGGTTTCGAGCGCCTTCACGTGCAGGCTCACGGCCGATTGCGTGAGGCCGATCGCGTCGCCGGCGCGCGCGAAGGTGCCGTGGCGGGCGATGGCGACGAGGGTGCGGAAGGCGCGTATCGACATGGGCGGCGATCATCGGGACGAGGCGCGTCGTGAGCCGCGGCGCGATGGCGAGGCGGCGCGAGCGGGCGCGGGTTGCCGCCCTGGCGGGCGGCCGTGTCGAGCGATGATGCCTGCGGCGGGCGTCGGGGGCAACCGCTGCCGGCGAGGCTTGCCGAGCGCGCCTACTTGCGCTCGGCCTCGAGCGAGCGCATGGTGCGCAGCGAGGGGAACAGCCGCATCCACAGCAGGGCCACCGCGATGGTGCAGGCGCCGCCGATCAGCACCGCCGGCTGCGCGCCCCACCAGCCCGCGGTGATGCCCGATTCGAATTCGCCGAGCTGGTTCGAGGTGCCGATGAACAGCGCATTGACGGCGCTCACGCGGCCCAGCATCTCGTCGGGCGTGCGCAACTGCACCAGTGAGGAGCGCACCACCACGCTGATCACGTCGGCCGCGCCGAGCGTGGCCAGCGCCAGCAGCGACAGCGGTAGCCAGGTCGACAGGCCGAACACCAGGGTGGCCAGGCCGAACACGATCACGCCGAGGAACATCGCCATGCCGGGGCGCTTGCGCATCGGGAAGCGCGCGAACCACAGCGTGCCGGCCAGCGCGCCGATCGCCGGCGCCGAGCGCAGCAGCCCGAGCCCCCAGGGCCCGGTGTGCAGGAAGTCGCGCGCATAGATCGGCAGCAGCGAGACCGCGCCGCCGAACAGCACCGCGAACAGGTCGAGCGAGAGCGCGCCGAGGATGGCCGGTTCGCGACGGATGAAGGCGATGCCCGAGAACACCGATTCGAGCGTGACGGGTGCGCGCGCAACGGGTTTGCTGCTCAGCTTGAGCGAGCCCATCAGGCAGGCCGCGCAGCCGAAGCAGACGATCCCGAGCAGGTAGACCACCTGCGGCCCCAGCCCATACAGCACGCCGCCGGCCGCCGGGCCGATGATCAGCGCGGTCTGGGTCGCCGAGGTCGACAGCGCGGTGGCGCGCGGCAGCTCGGCGCGCGGTACCACGGCCGGCAGCAGCGAGGCCACGGTGGGGTTCTCGAAGGCGCGCGCGGCGCCCAGGCAGGCCGCCAGCGCGTAGATCGCCGGCGCGTTGAGCCAGCCGCCGAGCGTGCCGGCCAGGAATACCGCCGAGGCGAGCGCCAGCAGCGACTGGCAGACGGCCACCACGCGGCGCCGGTCGTAGCGGTCGGCGACATGGCCGGCCACCAGGGTCAGCACGAACATCGGCAGGAACTGCGCGAGCCCGACCAGGCCCAGCGCGTAGGCGCTCTGGGTCAGCGTGTAGATGTGCCAGCCGATCGCCACCGAGAGCATCTGGAACGAGATCGACGACAGCACGCGCGCGCTCCAGAAGCGCTGGAAGGTGGAAGGGCGGGAGACGGCGGGAGAAGGGCCGGACGAATCGGAAGGCGCGGGCATGGGCGATGGGCGGTCGGCGTGGTGCGAGGGCGGCCGCTGCGGCGGCGCGTCGAAAAACGGCAAGTGTAGATGAGTTCGCGCGCGCCTGCGGAATCGGCGCGGCGACGGCCGCGTGCGGGGCCGGCGCTGAAATGACGATGGACGGTCAAGCGGGCCCGCGTTCGAGAGAAGCGCGGCGCTTGCCGTCCATGTCGGATGCGTTGGTAGGCTCGATTGGATTCGAACCAACGACCCCCACCATGTCAAGGTGGTGCTCTAACCAACTGAGCTACGAGCCTGGGTGCCTTGCGTGATGCGCGGCGGTGCTGCCTGGGTGGCCAGCCGGGAGGCGCGGGCATGTTCGCTTGAACACGCGGCGCCTGCCGTCCATGCCGGATGCGTTGGTAGGCTCGATTGGATTCGAACCAACGACCCCCACCATGTCAAGGTGGTGCTCTAACCAACTGAGCTACGAGCCTATGTGCCCCGCGTGATGCGCGGCGATACTGCCTGGGTTGCTGCCTGCTGCCATGGCGATCCGTGACGAGCGGAGCGCCGAAAAGACAATGGACGGCTAGCGTGTTCCGCGTTCACCTGGAGCGCGGCGCTTGCCGTCCATGTCGGATGCGTTGGTAGGCTCGATTGGATTCGAACCAACGACCCCCACCATGTCAAGGTGGTGCTCTAACCAACTGAGCTACGAGCCTGCGAGGCGCGAATTATAGAGAGGCTCGCCCGATGTTGCAAGCGCCGGATCGCGTCCTGCCTCGCCGGCATGTTTCAGCGTTTGCGCCTGGTCGATGCGGCGCCGGCGGTGGCCTTGGCCTTGGCCGGTAACGCCGCCGAGGGCGCGGCCTCGAGCGAGGCCACCAGCCGTTCCTCCAGGAACGCGAACAAGGTGCGGATTGCCGTCGATCCCTGCCGGTGCTGCGGATACACCGCGCTGAGCCGCAGCGGCGGCGTGGCATGCGCGGCGAGGATCGTCACCAGCGTGCCGTTCGCGATCGCCGGGCCGACGATGAATTGCGGCAGCAGCGCGACGCCGAGCCCGGCGATCGCCGCATCGCGCACCACGTCGCCGTTGTTGGCGATCAGCGGCCCCTGCACGGCATAGGCGCGCCGCCCTTCCGGCGTTTCGAATTCCCAGCCGTCGCGGCTCTCCTGTCCATAGAGCAGGCAGGCATGGCGATGCAGCTCGGCCGGCGCGGCCGGCTCGCCATGCGATCGCCGATAGGCGGGGCTGCAGCAGGCGATCATGCGCAGCGTGCCGAGTGTGCGCGCCACCAGCGTCGAATCGGCCAGTTGCCCGATCCGCAGCGCCAGGTCGAAACCCTCGCCGATCAGGTCGACGCGGCGGTCGCTCAACTCCACCTCGAGCCGCACCGCCGGATGCGCGGCCAGGAATTCGGCCAGCAGCGGCGACAGGTGGCTCATGCCGAACGACATCGGCGCGCTGATCTTCAGCGAGCCGTGCAGCTCGGTGCGGCGCGCCGACATCGCCTCCTCGGCCTGCGCGACCTCGGCCAGGATGCGCTGCGCATGCAGGTAGAAGGCCTGCCCCGATTCGGTGACGGCCAGCTTGCGCGTGTTGCGGTTCAGCAGGCGCACGTGCAGCGCGGCCTCGAGCGCGGCCATGCGCCGGCTGACGAACTGTTTCGACAGCAGCAGCTTGTCGGCGGCGCCGGTGAAGCTGCCGGCGTCCACCGTGGCGAGGAAGATGCGCAGGTCGTCGAGTTGCATGGCAGGGGCGGTTTCCGGTCGATTGTCCACTAAAACAGGACGATGATTATCTCACATGCGATTTATCTATCAGGATGGTTGACCTAAGATTCATCCCATCGATCGACGCCGCACCGCAGTGGCGCGGCGCGATCCACCGGAGAACCCATCATGATCGAAGTCAGAAACGCAGACGCCCGCGGCCGTGCCGAACATGGCTGGCTCAGCTCCCGCCACAGCTTCTCGTTCGCGAACTACTACGACCCGCAGCAGGTCGGCTTCTCGGACCTGCTGGTGATCAACGACGATCGCGTCGCCCCGGGCCGTGGTTTCGGCACGCATCCGCACCGCGACATGGAGATCATGTCCTACGTGCTGGAAGGCGCGCTCGAACACAAGGACTCGATGGGCACCGGCTCGGTGATCGTGCCCGGCGACGTGCAACTGATGAGCGCCGGCACCGGCGTGGCGCACAGCGAGTTCAACCACTCGAAGGACGAGCGGGTGCACTTCCTGCAGATCTGGGTCGGCCCGGCGGAGAAGGGCGCGCAGCCGCGCTACCAGCAGGCCAACATCCCCGCCGGGGAGAAGCGCGGCAAGCTGCGCCTGGTGGTCTCGCCCGACGGCGCGCAGGGCTCGCTGGCGATTCGCCAGGACACGCGGATCTACGCCGGGCTGTTCGACGGCGAGGAAAGCGCCAGCATCACGCTGCCGGCCGATCGTTTTGCCTACGTGCACGTCGCCCGCGGCAGCGTCGAGCTCAACGGCCGCCGGCTCGGCGAGGGCGACGGCGCGCGGATTCGGGCCGAGCAGGCGCTGAGCTTCGCGAATGGCCAGGATGCCGAGGTGCTGGTGTTCGACCTGCGTCCCGTCGAGGTGACGGCCGACTGGGCCTGAGCGACGCCTAGACGGTGCCGGCCGCGCGTCCCGCGAGGCGCGCGGCCGGCACCCGCCCGATCGCGCATCATCCCGTTGTTGATTTGCACGACTTATCAGTCGATGATGAACCAGCGCGCGTGCCACCCGGCGGTTCGCGCGTCCTGGCCGCCGGCGTGGTGCCGGTCATCGTCGATCTCAGGATTTCAATATTTCACAAGGATCTCGACCATGCGTTACCTCTCTCTCGACAAGCAAAGGGACGGCGTGCTGCTGGTGGCACGCGTGCTGATGATGGTGTTGTTCGTGATGTTCGGCTGGCAGAAGCTGATGGGCTTCTCCGGCACGGTCGCCTACATGGGCTCGACCGGCGTGCCCGCGCCGATGCTGGCGGCGGTGATCGCGGTGGTGATGGAGCTGGTGGCCGGGCTGCTGATCGTGGTCGGCTTCTACACGCGGCCGGTGGCGCTGCTGCTGGCGCTCTACACGCTCGGCACCGCCTTCGTCGGCCATCACTACTGGACCATGACGGGCGCCGAACAGTACGTCAACCTGATCAATTTCTACAAGAACATCAGCATCGTGGGCGGCCTGCTGGTGCTGGCCGTCTCGGGCCCGGGGCGGTTCTCGATCGACCGTCATTGAGGCGCTGAGGGTTCGTCAAGGCAAAACGCCCGCTCGATGGACGAGCGGGCGTTTTTTTTCGAGTCCTGATTGAAATGGCTGCTTCGGCCCACGCGTCGATGCAAGCTGGACGGTCTGCCGATGAGGGCGATCGACCGCGAAGACCGCCCTGGCGCGGTGCCGCCGCGATCGTCGCTTCCATCGTGCCGGGCTGCCTGACTCGAGCGGGGCGCGGGCGGGATCGAGCGGGCAAGGCGCGCGGCCCGCCCGGATCTTCAGCCCTGCCCGAACACCTGCCGGATTCTCGCGAACAAGCCGTGCTGCGCGATCCACGCGGCGTAGGCGCGATACTCGGGATCGCGCATCAGGTGGCGTTCCTCGGTCCTGGCCCGCATGAAGTAGATGCCGTTGACGGCCAGCAGCGCCGCGCAGTGCGCGAGCGCGACCTGCCAGCCCAGCGCGCCGACGAAGGGCACCGAGATCATCCAGTACGACAGGTTCTTGGTCAGGTAGGCCGGGTGCTTGGTGAAGCGATACGGACCCGAGGTGATGATGCCGCGGTTGGTCAGGTTCGAGAAGCGCAGGCCGAACGAGATCGTCGAGAGCGCGTAGCAGAGCACCAGGGCGATGATCACCGCGCCCCACAGGCACTGGATCAGCGGCACGCCGGCCAGCCAGTTGTCCCAGAACAGCGTGCCCTCGTAGCGGATATAGCGATCCGAGATCAGCGACCAGAACGGCTGGTAGCAGACCAGCGCGACCAGCCAGCCGAGCGCGGTGGGCTCGACGGTGCGCACGTGGCTGTCGAGGATCCGGAAGGTGCAGAGATAACCGACCGAGCCGAACAGCAGGTCCATGGTGAAGGCCAGCTCGTACAGGAAGCGGAAGGTCGCCAGCGAGTAGGGCGCGCTCTGCAGGGCCGTCAGCGAGGCGGTCAGGTGGTCGGCGTTGCTCGACACGTAGACGAACATCAGCGGCAGGAAGAAGGCCTTCACGCCCCAGCCCGCCAGCATCTCGCGCACGCTCGACCAGCTTTCCGGCTTCTGCCCGCGGAACACGAAGCGCGCCCAGCACAGGTAGGCGTCGTCGACCTCGCGCTGGCGCGCGTCCATCCAGGCGAAGTAGAGCGGCGCGCCGACCGCGAAGTACGGCGCGAGCATCGCGCAGAGGCTCCAGAACGGCTTGTAGAAGTCGCCGTGGTATTCGGGCAGCAGCCAGTAGATGAAGGCGATGCCGGCGTAGATCGAGCCGAGTCCGGCCAGCCGCATCGCCACGCGCGCGAAGCTCATCGGGCGTACCGCCTCGGCGGCGAGGCCGGCGCTGGGGCGCAGGTAGGCGCGCGCCACGAACAGCTCGTAGCTGGCCACCACCACGATGATCGCGAAGCAGGCCGCGAAGCCGCGGCCGGCGCCGCTCAGCAGGCTGCCGTCGCGCGAGAACCACAGCACGGCCAGCGCCGCGGCGATGCCGGCCAGGCCGACCGTGAAGGGGGTGGCGGAACGGGGTGGCCGGGCCCCGACGTCGGAGAGACTATCGATGGTCGAGTTCATGTCATTCCTCGTGTGATGACATCTTGTGATCGGTCGGCCGGGCTGTTGGAGTATAGGTGCCCGGCCGCCGTATTTCCGCTGCTTGTTGCGTGTTGCTTGTTGCTGCCTGCCGCCGTGTATCGATTCCTGCCGCCACGGCGCGCGGCCTGGATGCCGGCGGCGGATGTTCCCGCCGCCGGTTTTGCCGCCTTACTTCTTGCCGCCGCCGAGCAGGCCGCCGAGCAGGTTGGTCACCGGCGAAAGCAGGCCCGCCGAGGTGCCGCCGGAGGCGGTGCTCGAACCGGACAGCGAACCCGTCACGCCGTTGGCCGCGCCCGACACGGCGCCGGTCACGGAGCCGGTCGCGTTGGCGACCGTGCCCACCGCGCCCGACACGGTGCCGGTCACGCCGGCGGCCGCGCCGTTCGAGCCGATCGAACCCTGCGCGCCGCCCGCCAGGCCGCCGGTCAGGCCGCCCACCAGGTTGGTGACCG
>NZ_VWWK01000196.1:0-12261 GCF_011753035.1 Burkholderia sp. Ax-1720
TGGCCTGCCCGGCTGGCGAGGCGCTGGCGCAGGGCGGCGCCGTGCACGCGCCGCTCAACGGCGCGCGCATGCCGCCCAGCCTGTCGCTGCCCGGTTTCCATTCGCCGCCGCCCGATCCGACCGTCTCCAGCGGCGCGGTGCGCGCCCAGCCGGCGCGCATGCCCTTCTACGTGGCCAGCAAGGGCAAGACCACCATTTACCTGCTCGGCACCCTGCATGTCGGCGATCCGGCCGACTACCCGCCCGCCCAGCCGTTCCGCCGGCCCATCCTGGCGGCGCTGGCCGCCTCGCCGGTGCTCGCGCTGGAGCTTTCGCCCGACGACCTGCTCGAGTCCGCCGACGATGTCTCGAAATACGGCAGTTGCCGTTACCCCTGCCTGCCGAAGCTGTTGCCCGAGCCGCTGTGGCAGCGCCTCGCCGGCCGGCTGCGCGGCAATCCTGCGGCGCTCGACGGGATCCGCCGGATGCGGCCCTGGCTGGCCGCGCTGGTGGTGGAGACCTACGACTCGCTGTCGGCCGGGCTGCAGACCGAATACGGCACCGAGGCGCAACTGCAGAACGTGTTCCTGAAGAAGAAGGGCGCGCGCGTGGTCGGGCTGGAGACGCTGGCCGAGCAGATGCGCGCCTTCACCGGGCTGACGCTGGCCGAGCAGCGCGAGATGCTGGCCCAGGACATCACCCAGACGCCGGCGCAGAACGCCGACGACATCAAGGCCCTCCACCGGCTGTGGCGCATCGGCGATGCCGACGCGGTATCGGCCTGGGCCAACGCCAAGACCGAGCGGCTCGCGCATTCGCGGCCGCTGGCCGCGGCGATCGACAACAAGATCGTCTACGAGCGCAACCGCCGCTTCACCGCGCGCGCGATCGCGCTGGCGGGCCCCAACCGGCCGCTGTTCGTGGCGATCGGCGCGTTACATCTGGGTGGCCCCAAAGGTGTGATCGAATTGTTAAAGCGGCAAGGATTTCGCGTGGACGCCGGTTGATGATGGGGAAAACCCACACTTTTACCGATTTTCGCGGTTTAACGATTGACATGAAACATTGTCAAAACTATTCTCCAATCCACAACGGGATTGACACCGGAAAGTACAAAACACTACGGGGTAGTAGCACGATAAGAAGCGCGAGGAAGGCTTTGCCGGCACGTGTTTGACGTGCCGGCAAAGGCCACCGGCAGTACGCCAGGCCAATCGACAAAGAAATACGAGGCACGCTTCGAGCGTGGTTGAAATTGGGCGTTCCGCCGCCCGGCCGGCCGTGGTCAGAGCCGGCAGGCGGCGGACGTGTTTTAAGCCAGTTTCAGGTCGGTAAATCATGCCGACATTATCGAATGTCACGATTTTGAATGGCGTCATTCAAATGGCATTTGAATTCGCTATTTGACGCGATTTAAAAAAGCAAAGCGCCCGAGGGCGCTTTTTTCATTGGTGACTATGATTCTCGCGGTAACGCTTGCCGTGAGTTTGTCGCACCGGCAGGCGGCGCCGGCGCGCCGTGGTCGCGCGCCATTCAGGCATGCGCCGCGCCCGGCGCCGTCAGCGTCACGCCCGCGTGCTCCAGCGCGTCGCGGATGCGCCGCGCGAAGGCCAGCGCATGCGGGCCGTCGCCGTGCAGGCAGACCGTCTGCGCATTGAGCGGCACCCACTCGCCCGTCACCGCCCGCACGCGCCGCCCGCGCACCATCTCCAGCGTGCGCGCCAGCATCTCGTCCTCGTCCTCCACCATCGCGCCGGCCTCGCTGCGCGGCACCAGCGAGCCGTCGGCGCGGTAGCCGCGATCGGCGAACACCTCCTCCACGGCGGCCAGGCCCAGGCGCCGCGCGGCGCCCACGAAGCCGCTGCCGGCCAGGCCGAACACGGCCACCGACGGGTCGAAGTCGTGGATCGCCGCCACCACCGCGTCGGCGATGCGCGGGTCGCGCGCGGCCTGGTTGTAGAGCGCGCCATGCGGCTTGACGTGGGCGATGCGCCCGCCCTCGGCTTGTGCGATCGCAGATAGCGCACCCAGTTGATAGAGGACGCCGGCGTAGATCTCGCTCGCCGGCAGGTCCATCTCCTTGCGCCCGAAGTTCTCCGGGTCGTGGAAGCTCGGGTGCGCGCCGATCGAGACATTCTTCTCGACCGACCAGCGCACGCAGTCGCGCATCGCCTGCGCGCCGCCCGCGTGCCAGCCGCACGCGATGTTCGCCGACGTGACGAGGTCCAGGAGCGCCTCGTCGGAGCCGCAGCCCTCGCCGAGATCGGCATTCAGATCGATTTCCATGATGTTCTCGTCCTGAGGGGTGAAGGGGAGCCGTCAGGCGGCCCGGGTGCCGGCCGCCAGCGCCCGGCGCTGCCGCTGGTGCGTCTCGTCGCGCAGCGCGATCGCCACGTCGATCTGGCGCAGGTAGGCGCGCTCGGCCGCGAGCGCCTCGCGCGCGGCCTCGACGGTGGTCGGCACGAAGCGGATCGGCAGGTTCAGGCGCGCCTGGGCGAGCTTCCAGAGATCGGCGCGGATCACCGTGCCGATCTGCGGATAACCGCCGGTGGTCTGGGCGTCGTGCATCAGCACGATCGGCTGGCCGTTCGGCGGAACCTGGATGGTGCCCGGCAGCACCGCGTGCGAGAGCAGTTCCTCGCGCGCCTCGCGCAGCAGGGCCGGCCCCGCCAGGCGGTAGCCCATCCGGTTGCTGTTGGGCGTGACGCGCCATTCCTCGTCCCACAGCGCCTGCTGCGAGGCGCTCGCGAAGCCGCCGTATTGCGGGCCGGCCAGCACCCGCACCGGGGTGGGCCAGGACGCGTGCGTATGCGGGCGGCGCGGCAGCGCCTCGCTCGGCATCAGCGAGGCGCACCAGGCCGGCGCCTTGACGCCGAATTCCTGCGCCTCGGGTGCGAGGCAGGCGGGCGCGGCGGCGCCGGGCTGGCCGGCCGGCAGGCGGTCGCCGTCGCGCAGCGCGCGCCCGCCCAGGCCGCCGAAGCGCGAGCCCAGGTCGGTGCTGCGCGAGCCGAGCACCGGCAGCACGTCGATGCCGCCCGCCACGCACAGATAACCGCGCATGCCGTGCTGCGCGACCTGCAGCGTGAGGGTCTGGCCGGCCGCTACCGGCAGGCTCCACCAGGCGTGCACGCGCCGGCCGTCGAGCGTGGCGCCGAAGCCGGTGCCGGTGATCGCGATGCGCGTGGCGCGCGGGAAGCGGAAGCTGGCGGGGCCGAGCGTGATCTCGATGGCGGCCGCCTCGGGGCGGTTGCCGACCAGCCGGTTGCCGACCTCGAGCGCCAGCGTGTCGAGCGCGCCGCCCAGCGCCACGCCCAGGTGACGAAAACCGCGCCGGCCGGTGTCCTGCACCGTCGACAGCGGCCCGGCGCGCAGCACCTCGATGCCGGCGAAAGCGCGGCCCTGGCTCATGATGCCTGCACCTCCCGCACCGTGAAGCGTACGCGGTCGCCCGGCTGCAGCAGGGTGGGCGGCGTCTGCGCGGGATCGAACAGGGGCAGGGCGGTGCGGCCGATCAGTTGCCAGCCGCCGGGCGCGCTGGCCGGGTAGATGCCGGTCTGCGCGCCGCCGATGCCGACTGAGCCGGCCGGCACCTCCAGGCGCGGCGCGATGCGACGCGGCGTGTGCAGGGCCGCCTCGAGCCCGCCGAGATAGGCGAAGCCGGGCTGGAATCCGAGGAAGAACACGATGTAGCTGCCGGCCGCGTGGCGTTCGACCACCTCGCGCTCGGCCAGCCCGGTATGCGCGGCGACCGCCGCGAGATCGGGGCCGGCCTCGCCGCCGTAGATCACCGGGATCTCGACCTCGCGGCCCGGCGCCGCATCGGGATCGGCCTCGCGCCAGGCAGCCTCAAGCCGCGGCAGCAGCGCCGCCGCCGAGGTCTCGAACGGATCGAACACCACCGTGAGATTGTTCATGCCCGGCACCACGTCGAGCACCTGCGGCCAGCCGCGCGCGAGCGCCGCGACCGCCCAGATCCGGCGCTGGCAGTCCAGCGTGGCGGGCGGCGGCGCTTCGCAGACGAGAGCGGTATCGCCTAGCGGGTAGAGACGGGGAGCGGTCATGGGCGGCTCACGGGCATCGATTGCTGCGGATGATACATCATCAATAATTTATCGATAAATTATCGATAAGAAGAAGGCGTTACGACGGTTGTCGAGCGCATCTGGCGTACACTGCGGCCATTCCCCGCCCTCGATGGTTCCCGCCGTGCCAGACAAAGCGCCCCGCCCGCCCGCCCAGATCGTTTCGTCCGAACATCTCGTCTCCGAGACCAGCGTCGAGCTGTCCGAGCTCGAATACGGGCTGATCATGGCGAGCAATGCGTTCAATCGCTGGATGGTCCGCTGCATGGACGCGGCCGGCGCCAAGGACATGACCGCGATCGAGGTCTCGCTGCTGCACCACGTGGGCCATCGCGACCGCAAGAAGAAGCTCGCCGACATCTGTTTCGTCCTGAATATCGAGGATACGCACGTTGCCACCTACGCGCTGAAGAAGCTCGCCGCGCGCGGCTACGTGTGCGGCGAGAAGTCGGGCAAGGAGGTGCTGTTCTCGGTGACGCCGGCCGGGCGCGCGCTCTGCGAGCAGTATCGCGAGGTGCGCGAGCGCTGCCTGATCGAGACGCTCAAGGAGAGCGGGCTGACCAACCGGCAGATCGGCGAGGCCGCGCAACTGCTGCGCAATGCCTCGGGGCTCTACGACACGGCCGCGCGCGCGGCCGCTTCGCTGTAGGCGGGGAAGAAGAAAGGCGGGAAAGGCGGGCGGCTCAGCCGGCCGCGCCCGAGCGATAGGCGTGGCGCTCGGTGAGGATCCAGTCGAGCGGGCGGTCGTGCGATTCGCGCGGCAGCGCGTCGAGCGCCGACACTTCGTAGGCCACGCCGATCGTCACCGGCAGCGCCTCGTTCGGCCAGGCCGCCAGCGTGCGGTCGTAGTAACCGCCGCCGTAGCCGAGCCGGAAGCCCTGCTTGTCGAAGCCGACGCAGGGGATCAGCAGCAGGTCCGGCACCAGCGCCTCGCCCTCGGCCGGCTCGGGGATGCGGTGATGGCCGGTGCGCATCGGCGCGTCCGGGGTCCAGCGCCGAAACGACAGCGGCGTATGGGGCTCGGCGATCACCGGCAGCGCGGCGCGGCGGCGATGGTCGTCGGCGAGCCATTCGGCGATCGTGGCGCGCGCGTCGAATTCGCCCGGCAGCGGCCAGTAGAAGCCCACCGTGAGCAGCGGATGCTTGCCGAGCAGATCGAGGATCCGGCGCGCCAGCGCGGCATTCGCGGCCGCCTCGCCGCTCGCCGCGCGACGCAGCGGCGCGAGCGTTTCGCGCAGCGCCTGCTTGCGATTGGCGACGGGGGGGCGTGCTATGCTTTCGCTCACTTCGTGCTCCATGAAAAACGATGTCAACCAGCCTCGTCCGAGTATATCGCGCGGCCGCCATGACGCTGTCGGCGGTCGTACTGGCCGCGGGCGCCGCCGCGTGTGCCGCTCAACCCGTCGACGACGTCACGTCGAACGACGATCAGGTCTTCGTCCAGCTACGCGAGGCCGCGCGCGCCAACAACCCGGCCCGCGCCGCGCAGCTCGCCGCGATGATCCCGAATTATCCGGCGCCGTCCTATCTCGAGTATTTCCAGATCAAGCCGCAGTTGTTCGACAGCTCGGGCAAGGCCCGCATCGACGCGCCCGACGCGCCGGTGCTGTCCTTCCTGCAGCGCTACGACGGCCAGGCGATCGCCGACCGCATGCGCAACGACTACCTGCTGGTGCTGGGCGCGCGTCATGACTGGCGCGGCTTCGACGAGCAGTACAAGCGCTTCGTGCTCGACGACGACACCCAGGTGAAGTGCTACTCGCTCGAGTCGCGCGCCTCGCGCGGCGAGAATGTCGCCGACATGGCGCGCCACCTTCTGGTCGAGCCGAAGAACTACGGCGATGCCTGCGTCGACCTGATCTCGGCGCTGGCGGTCAACCAGCAGTTCTCGTCCGACGACGTCTGGACCCAGGCGCGCCTGGCCTTCGAGCAGAACTACACCACCACCGCCGGCAAGATCGTCGACGTGCTCGGCCCGCGCCCGGCCGGCTTCGACCAGGCCGCCGGCGCGCCGCCGCTGTTCCTCGCGCGCGGCGTCGGCAGCGATGCCGTCTCGCGCCAGCTGGCGCTGATCGCGATCACGCGCATGGCGCGCAACGATCCCGACCAGGCGGCCGGCATGATGGGCACGCTCACCCAGCTCTCCAAGTCGGAGCAGGCGATCGCCTGGGGCGAGATCGGCATGCAGGCGGCGCTCAAGCGCTCGCCGATGGCGCTGCAGTACTACAAGCAGTCCGGCGGCGCGCCGCTGTCGGTGCCCGGCTACGAATGGCGCGTGCGTGCCGCGCTGCTGGCCGGCGACTGGCCCTCGGTGCGCTGGGCCATCGACCAGATGCCCGACGAGCTGCGCGCCCAGCCGGCCTGGCTCTACTGGCATGGCCGCGCGCTGAAGCAGGCCGGCGACGCCGGCGGCGCGAACCGCGACTTCGAGCAGGTGGCGGGCCGCTTCGACTTCTACGGCCAACTGGCCGCCGAGGAACTGGGCCAGAAGACCGTGATCCCGCCGCGCACCGTCGTCAGCGACGCCGAGGTCGACGCGATGAGCCAGGTGCCAGGCTTCGCGCTGGCGCGCCGGTTCTACGCGCTGAACCTGCGCCTGGAAGGCAACCGCGAATGGAACTGGCCGCTGCGCGGCATGACCGATCGCCAACTGCTGGCCGCGGCCGAATACGCCAAGCGCATCGACATGCTCGACCGCACCGTCAACACGGCCGATCGCACCACCGCGATGCACGACTTCACGCTGCGCTATCCCTCGCCGTATCGGCCGATCGTGGAGCGCTACGCGGCCACCAGCGGGCTCGATATCGAATGGGCCTATGGCCTGATCCGCCAGGAATCGCGCTTCATCACCAATGCGCGTTCCTCGGTGGGCGCCGGCGGCCTGATGCAGCTGATGCCGGCCACCGCGCAACTGGTGGCCAAGAAGCTCGGCATGGGCGGTCTCTCGCGCGCGCAGATGCACGACATCGACACCAATATCCAGCTCGGCACCTGGTACCTGTCCGACATCTACCAGAAGTTCGACGATTCGGCGGTGCTGGCCACGGCCGGCTACAACGCCGGGCCGGGCCGCCCGCGCCAGTGGCGGCAGGTGCTGACCCAGCCGGTCGAGGGCGCGATCTTCGCCGAGACCATCCCCTTCAACGAGACGCGCGACTACGTGAAGAACGTGCTGTCGAACACCACCTATTACGCGGCGCTGTTCGAGGGCAAGCCGCAGTCGCTGAAGGCGCGGCTCGGTTTCGTCTCGCCCTGAGCCGGTTGCCGGGGCCGGCCCGGGCCGCCTGCCGGGTCGAGCCGGGCCTTGGCTTTCGCGCGGGCCGCGGCGGGATCGCGGCCCGCGATTCGTTTCCCGCGCGCGCTCGCGCGGTCGAGGCAGGGCAGGCGGCAGCCCGATCGTCGCGGCGCGCAGTCGACAGCTGACGGAGGCTCGCCCATGGATCGACCGCCCCTCGCCCTGATCGGCGCTACCGGCTTCATCGGCGCCCGCCTGGTCGCGAACCTGGTTCGCGACGGCCGCCCGGTGCGGATCGCCGCGCGGCGCCGCGAGCATGCCCGCCATCTCGCCACGCTGCCGGTCGAGATCGTCGAGCTGGACGGCTTCGATACCCGCAGCCTGGCGCGCTTCGTGGCCGGCGCGCAGGTGGCCGTCAACCTGGTCGGCGTCCTCCACGGCGGCCATGGCAAGCCCTACGGCGAAGGTTTCCGGCAGGCCCACGTGGCGCTGCCGGCGGCGCTGGCGGCAGCCTGCGCCGAGGCCGGCGTCCCGCAACTGGTGCAGGTCAGCGCGCTCGGTGCCGATTCGCGCGGGCCCAGCATGTACCAGCGTTCCAAGGGCGACGGCGAGGCCGCGCTGCATGCGGCGGCGGCCGCTTCCGGCGGCGCGCTGGCGGTCACGGTGCTGCGGCCCTCGGTGGTGTTCGGCCCCGGCGACGCGTTCCTGAGCACCTTCGCGCGGCTGCAGCGCAGCCTGCCGGTGCTGCCGCTGGCGATGCCCGACGCGCAATTCCAGCCGATCTACGTCGGCGACGTCGCGCAGGCGCTGAGCCGCGTCAGCGGGCTGCGCGAGGCGCATGGCAAGACCTACGAGCTGGGCGGCCCGAAGGGCTACACGCTCGAGCAACTGGTGCGCTACTGCGGCGTGCTGGTCGGGCACGAGGCACGCATCCTGCGCCTGCCCGACGCGCTGGCGCGGTGGCAGGCGCGCCTGTTCGAGTGCCTGCCCGGCGAGCCGGTGATGACGCGCGACAACCTCGATTCGATGCGCGTGCCCAACCTGGCGAGCGGGCCGCTCGCGCCCGAGCTGGGGATCCGGCCGGCCAGCATCGAGAGCGTGGCGCCGTCCTACCTCGGCGCCGGCGGCACGCGCCACGATGCCTGGCGCGCGCGTCGCTGAGCGCGGCAGGGCATTGCCCCCGATTCACTTATTTTTGATGAAGCAGCAAGGTTCGAGCATGCAATTGATCATTGGCGACAAGAGCTATTCCTCCTGGTCGATGCGGCCCTGGGTGCTGATGCGGCACTTCGGGATCCCCTTCGACGAGACGCTGATCGAGCTGCGCACGCCCGAGACGAGCGCGCGGATCCGCGCGGTATCGCCCTCGGGCAAGGTGCCCTGCCTGATCGACGACGACGGCCTGGCGATCTGGGATTCGCTGGCGATCGCCGAGACCCTGGCCGAGCGTCATCCGGCGCTGGCCATGTGGCCGGCCGAGCCGGCCGCGCGGGCCCGCGCGCGCAGCGTGTCGGCCGAGATGCATGCCGGCTTCGTCGCGCTGCGCGCCGAGATGCCGCTCGATATCCGCGCCACCCTGCCGGGCCGCGAGGCCTCGCCGGCGGCGCTGGCCGACGTGGCGCGCATCGACGCGCTGTGGCGCGACTGCCTCGCCGCCTCGGGCGGGCCGTTCCTGTTCGGTGCCTTCGGCATCGCCGACGCGATGTACGCGCCGGTGGTGATGCGCTTCGTCACCTATGCGCCGCCGCTGTCCGAGGTCGCGGCGGCTTATGTGGCGCGCATGCTCGCGGTGCCGGCGGTGGCGGCCTGGGCCGACGAGGCGCGTCACGAGACGCGCGTGTTCGATCACTGAGCGACGATGGACCAGGCAATGCGGCGGCGGCCCGGTGCCGCGCGCCGCGGCAAGGAGGTGATGTCATGAAGATCTACGCAGTCGGCGGCGCGATTCGCGACGAACTGCTCGGCGTGCCGGTCCAGGATCGCGACTACGTGGTGGTCGGCGCGACGCCCGAGCAGTTGGCGGCCCAGGGCTATCGCCCGGTCGGCAAGGATTTCCCGGTGTTCCTGCATCCGCGCACCCACGAGGAATACGCGCTGGCGCGCACCGAGCGCAAGACCGCGGCCGGTTATCACGGCTTCCAGTTCTATTTCGCGCCCGACGTCACGCTCGAGGAGGACCTGGCGCGCCGCGACCTGAGCATCAATGCGATGGCGCGCGAGCTGAGCCCCGACGGCAGCCTGGTCGGCCCGGTGGTGGACCCGTTCGACGGCCGCGCCGACCTGGCCGCGAAGCGCTTTCGCCACGTCGGCCCGGCCTTCGTCGAGGATCCGGTGCGGATCCTGCGGATCGCGCGCTTCGCGGCCCGTTTCGCCGATTTCACGGTCGCGCCCGAGACGCTCGCGCTGATGCGCGAGATGGTGACGGCCGGCGAGGTCGACGCGCTGGTGCCCGAGCGGGTCTGGCAGGAACTCTCGCGCGGGCTGATGGAGGCGAAACCCTCGCGGATGTTCGAGGTGCTGCGCGAGTGCGGGGCGCTGGCGCGCATCCTGCCCGAGGTCGACGCGCTGTTCGGCGTGCCGCAGCGCGCCGACTACCACCCCGAGGTGGATACCGGCGTGCACGTGATGATGGTGGTGGACTACGCGGCGCGGCACGGCTACACGCTGCCGGTGCGCTTCGCCGCGCTGACCCACGATCTCGGCAAGGCCACCACGCCCGAGCACGTGCTGCCGCGCCATATCGGCCATGAAGGCCGCAGCGTCGATCTGCTCAAGCCCTTGAGCGAGCGCCTGCGCGTGCCGAACGAGTGCCGCGACCTGGCCCTGCTGGTGGCGCGCGAGCACGGCAACCTGCACCAGGTGATGAAGATGGGCGCGGCCGCGCTGGTGCGCTTCCTGGAGCGCGCCGACGCGCTGCGCAAGCCCGGTCGCTTCGCCGAGATGCTGCAGGCCTGCGAATCGGA
Organism: Burkholderia sp. Ax-1720; assembly: GCF_011753035.1. NCBI lineage: Bacteria > Pseudomonadati > Pseudomonadota > Betaproteobacteria > Burkholderiales > Burkholderiaceae > Burkholderia > Burkholderia sp. Ax-1720. The sequence continues at coordinate 10,263 of NZ_VWWK01000196.1, forward strand.
TGCGCGCGGGCGGCTCGGGCTGGAGGCGCAGCCCTATCCGCAGGCCGAGCGCCTGCGGCGCGCGCTGCTGGCCGCGCGCTCGGTGGATGCCGGCCAGGTGGCGGCCGGGCTGCGCGGCAATCCGGAAGGGATCCGCGAGGCGGTGCATCGGGCGCGGATCGCGGCGGTGGCGGCCGAGCTCTCGATCGACGCCGACACGGGCGAATGAGCGGCGCGCCGGCGGTGGCGATCCGCGCGGCGCGGCCGATTCGACCCGGTCGCGACCGAGCCGCGCGCCTGGCCGGCGCGCTTCATCGAGATTCAATCGGGAAAAAAACGAAACCGTCACCCGCGGCCGATGCCGCGCGTGACGGTTCTGGGGGAAGCGATCTCAGCGCGCCGCGCCCGACACGCGCCCGTCCGGGCCGTACAGGCCGGCGCGCGCCGGCTGGGCACGCAGCACCTGCAGGGTGCGCTCGTTGTAGTCCATGCGGATGCGGATCAGCATGCCGTTGTTGAGGTTGGCGTGGCGCACGCGCTCGGTGGCCTCGCGCAGCAGCTTCCAGCGGCTCGCGACGCTCGGGTCGCGCTCCGAGGCGGCGTCGATGCCGACGCGGCCGGCCGGGTAGCCGAGCGCGGCGAGCTGCACGTCGCGCTGCTTTTCGAGCGTGGCCAGGCGCTCGACCAGCTGGGTCTTGCGCTCGATGATGTCGGGCAGCGTATCGGCCGGCGAGGCCGCCGTCAGCGCCTGTTGCTCGTAGGCGAGCAGGGAGGCGAAGGCTTCCACCGTCGCGTGCTCGTCGTTGATCGTCGCCAGCAGTGCTTCTTTCATTGCGTCTCGCTCAAAACGCCGGCGCGCGGACCATCCGCGTGCCGATTGCGGTCGCCCCCCGCCGCCCTCAGCCGAGCTTGACCGGCGTCTGCACCAGCTCGCGAGCCGTCTGCAGGATGCCGTCCGCGATCTTGCCGGTGTCGATCGAGAGCGAGCCGTTGCGGATCGCATCGCGGATCGACGCCACCTTCGCGGTGTCGATATCGGCCGAGCCCGACGAGGCCAGCGATTGCAGGTTCGTCGACACGGAGGACAGGTTCACGTTCGCATCGCCGCCGGTGGCGGGCGCGGCGTCGGCCACCGGCGCCGCGGGGGCGGCGGCCTGGCTGCGCGACGAAGCGGCGTCGGAGGACGCCGGGCGGACGTTCGTGGCGGGGGTGGAATCGATTTTCACGATGAGCTTCCTGAACGATTTGAGCGAGATAACGGCAGGACGGAGCCGAACTTTAGCGCTCGATCTTCAGTAAATGCTTTCAGAAACAAAAGTTTGCACTCTTTTGCAGTCTTACTGGCCGCGCTGGCGGCGCCCATCATAACGGAATCTCGACCGTTCCCGAATCCTTCACCACCGCCGTGACGATCTGGCCCGCCGCGAGGCGCACCCGCACCTGCTGGCCCGGCCCCGCGTTGTTCATCACGCTGCCTTCCGACGAAATCGTGAAACCCTTGCCGGCCGCCACCACGCGCACGGTCTGGCCGATCGTCACCGACGAGGCGCTGCGCAGCATGTCCTGGCGTAGCGGCAGGCCGGCCGCCACGCGCACCAGCGAGGTGCCGCCGACTGCCTGGCCCGGGTCGGTGATGATCGCCAGCGGCAGCTGGGTCAGGTCGCCGTCGTGGGCGACCAGGTCGGCGGCCGTCAGCACCTCGCCGGGCGACAGCGCGCGGGCCGCCACGTAATAGGTGCCCTGCACCGAGATCTTCGACTGCAGGTAGAGCGTCCAGGGTTTCGCGCCGGCGCAGCGCACGCCCACCGTGGTGCGGCCCCAGAGCCGCGCGCCGGTCGGCAGGAAGGGCTCGAGCCCGGTGCAGGCGGCCAGCCCGCGCGGGAAGGCCGGCGCCACCGTGACGATCGCCTTGCCCGGCAGGCCGGCGGTCTGCTGGCGCAGGAAGGCCAGCGCGGCCTGGCGGATCGCTTCCGGATCCTGCTGGCCCTCGGGCACCGGCGGCGCGGCCTGGGCCTGGGCG
>NZ_VWWK01000197.1:0-12059 GCF_011753035.1 Burkholderia sp. Ax-1720
CGGCGGCGGCCAAGGCCTTCGACGTGGTGCAGGCGATCGCCTCGGAGCCGGCGGCCGGGCAGGCCGCGGCCGCTTCGCGCGAGCCGCCCGCGCGGCGCTGAAGCACGATGCTGAAGTGCGACGCGCCCCGGCGAGCCCGCCGCCATCCGCTTCCCGAGCCGGTTGCTGCATCGACCGCCTTGCCGCCGCGGCGCGCGAAATAAAAAGCCCGTCCACCAGGGACGGGCTTCGGAATTCGGGGCGCCGCCCGTGAGCGGCGCCCCATGTCGATCAGCGGGCCAACCTCAGCGGGCCGACCTCAACCCGCCTTCGACTTGATCACGGCTTCCGAGACGTTGTTCGGCGTTTCCGCGTATTGCTTGAACTCCATCGTGTAGGTGGCGCGGCCCTGGGTGGCCGAGCGCAGCGAGGTCGAGTAGCCGAACATCTCCGAGAGCGGCACCTCGGCGCGCACGATCTTGCCGCCGCCGCCGGCGATGTCGTCCATGCCCTGCACGATGCCGCGACGGCTCGACAGGTCGCCCATCACGTTGCCCATGAAGTCCTCGGGCGTCTCCACCTCCACCGCCATCATCGGCTCGAGCAGCACCGGCTTGGCGCGGCGCATCGCTTCCTTGAAGGCCATCGAGCCGGCCATGCGGAAGGCGTTTTCGTTCGAGTCGACATCGTGGTACGAGCCGAAGGTCAGGTGCACCTTCACGTCGACCACCGGGTAGCCCGCCAGCACGCCGGCCTTCAGCGTGTCGGTGATGCCCTTGTCGACGGCCGGGATGTACTCGCGCGGAATCACCCCGCCCTTGATCTCGTCGAGGAACTCGTAACCCTTGCCCGGGTTCGGCTCCAGCGTGATCACGGCATGCCCGTACTGGCCGCGGCCGCCCGACTGCTTGACGAACTTGCCCTCGACGTCCTTCGCCTCGGTGCGCACCGTCTCGCGATAGGCCACCTGCGGCTTGCCGACCGTGGCCTCGACGCCGAACTCGCGGCGCATCCGGTCCACCAGGATTTCCAGGTGCAGCTCGCCCATCCCGGAGATGATCGTCTGGCCCGATTCCTCGTCGGTCTGCACGCGGAACGACGGGTCCTCCTGCGCCAGGCGGTTCAGCGCCAGGCCCATCTTCTCCTGGTCGGCCTTGGTCTTCGGCTCCACCGCCTGCGAGATCACCGGCTCCGGGAATTCCATGCGCTCCAGGATGATCGGCGCGTTCACCGCGCACAGCGTGTCGCCGGTGGTCGCGTCCTTCAGGCCGACCGCGGCGGCGATGTCGCCCGCGCGCACTTCCTTGATTTCCTTGCGCTCGTTGGCGTGCATCTGCAGGATCCGGCCCAGGCGCTCCTTCTTGTCCTTGGTGGCGTTGAGCAGGGTGTCGCCCGACTCGATCACGCCCGAGTAGACGCGGAAGAAGATCAGCTGGCCGACGAAGGGATCGGTCATGATCTTGAAGGCCAGCGCCGAAAACGGCTCGTCGTCGCTCGGATGGCGCTCCGCCGGCTTTTCCGGGTCGGCATAGTCATGGCCGAGGATGGCGGGCACGTCGACCGGCGAGGGCAGGTAGTCGATCACGGCGTCGAGCATGGCCTGCACGCCCTTGTTCTTGAAGGCGCTGCCGCAGAGCATCGGCACGATCTCGTTGGCGACGGTGCGCTGGCGCAGCGCCGCCTTGATCTCGTCCTCGGTCAGCGAGTCGTGGTCGGTCAGGTATTTCTCCAGCAGTTCCTCGCTCGATTCGGCGGCCGCCTCGACCATCTTCTCGCGCCATTCATGGGCCAGCTCGCGCAGGTTTTCCGGAATTTCCCCGTATTCGAACTTCACGCCCTGGCTCTCGTCGTCCCACAGGATCGCCTTCATCTTGACCAGGTCGACCACGCCCTGGAAGTGATCCTCGGCGCCGATCGGAATCTGGATCGGCACCGCCACGCCCTTCAGGCGATCGCCGATCTGCTTCTGCACGCGGAAGAAATCCGCGCCGACGCGGTCCATCTTGTTGACGAAGGCGATGCGCGGCACCTTGTACTTGTTGGCCTGGCGCCAGACGGTTTCCGATTGCGGCTGCACGCCGCCCACCGAGTCGTAGACCATGCAGGCGCCGTCCAGCACGCGCATCGAGCGCTCGACCTCGATCGTGAAGTCGACGTGCCCGGGGGTGTCGATGATGTTGATGCGGTGCTCGGGATAGTTGCCGGCCATGCCTTTCCAGAACGCGGTGGTCGCGGCCGACGTGATCGTGATGCCGCGCTCCTGCTCCTGCTCCATCCAGTCCATCGTGGCCGCACCGTCATGCACTTCGCCGATCTTGTGGCTCACGCCGGTGTAGAACAGGATGCGCTCGGTCGTCGTGGTCTTGCCGGCGTCGATGTGAGCGCTGATCCCGATATTCCGATAGCGCTCGATGGGGGTTTTGCGGGGCACGTGAACCTCCTGGTGGTTCCTGGACTAACGGATCGGCCGAGATTGACCGGTCCGGGACTACTTTTTCGAGATTTCAAGCATAGCCTGTGCTCGTGGCTTTTGCAGGTGGGGATCGCGGGCCGGGATTCAAGCGGGGGCGCGAAACCGGGCGGGCGAGGCAGGCAGATGGCCGGAAAGCCGCATCTGGCGTGCCGCGGCGGGCGATGCCCGGGGGAAATTCAGGGGGAATTCGGAGGGATTCGGCGAGGACGCGGCGGCGCCGGACGAGGTTTCGGCCCGGGCATGAGCCCCGGGCCCGCGTGCGCCGCGCGAGATTTCAGACCCGCCGCGCGCGATCGCGGCGGCAGACTGCAGCTGTATACAAGGACTACAGGGACGACGAGGGGCTACAAGAACGTCGCGCCCGCCGCGCTCACTGCTGTTGCGGCTGCGGCAGGCCCTCGAGCTTCATGCCCGGCTTGATGCCCTTGGCCGTGAACCAGCCCTTGCTCATTTCCAGCGCATACACGCCGTTGTTGCGCGGGCAATGGTTGTCGGTGGTCTCGGCCTGCATCTCGTCGATGTCGGTGACGGTGCCGTCGGCGCGGATGAAGGCGATCGACAGCGGGATCAGCGTGTTCTTCATCCAGAAACAATGGACCGCGTTCTCGTTGAAGACGAACAGCATTCCCTCGTTCGGCGCGAGCTGGCTGCGATACATCAGCCCCTGTTCGCGATCGGCCTCGTTGGCGGCCACGGCCGCGTCGATCACGTACATGCCGGCGCGCAGCTTCACGCGCGGGAACTCGCTCGGCTGCTTCGCGCCCGGCGGAATGCCGTTCGATTGCGCGAGGGCGGGCGCGATGCCGCCGGCGGCGAACGCGAGCGCGACGGGAACCACGGCAAGGCGCACGAGGCGGGACAGCGAAGAGCGCGGGGAGAATCGCACGACGGAACTCCTGAACGGGTAATCGAGGGCTGCATGGTACGCGATGCGCGCGCGCCGGTGCAGCAGGGATGCGCGCCTCGAAGCCCGCTGAAAGCTTCGCGGCCAAAACAAAAAGGCAGATCGCCTCGCGGTGATCTGCCTTTCAACGGCACGGGAGCCGGGTTGCCGGCCCCGATGCTGTTTACAGCCTGCTTACTTAGTTCGAAGCAGCTGCCGGTGCTGCTGCGTCGCTTGCAGCTGCCTTCTTCTTCGAAGCGTGCTTCTTCGTTGCGTGCTTCTTGTGCGTTGCCTTCTTGGCCGGTGCCGAAGCGGCTTCCGGAGCAGCGGCCGGAGCCGAAGCTTGTGCGAATGCAGCCGTTGCGAACAGGCCAGCGACCAGAGCGGCGATCAGTTTGTTCATCTTGTGTTTCCTCAGCTTTAGTTAATTAACCAAATGACCCGGCATAGGAGTCAATTCGTCTAACGAGGCCATCCACCTTTCGGTTGACAGACGCGACAGGAAATTTTTCCTGGCGCTGCGGACACGGCTGCGGGCGGCTTCGGTCTGGAAGGACCAGGCTTACCGCGGCTTGGCGCCAATGCCGGATAGCTTCGGTCGGCATCTGCGTCTGATAACGGGTGGTCGAGAGGATCGGTTGACGCACGTCATGAAACTTTCATGCGTGGGGCGCAAAACCGTCCCAGGGCGCGCGCGGCGGCAGCGCGAGCGTGTCACCCGGTGCAAGGCCCAGCGCGAACAGGTCGAGCGCGCCGATGCCCACGCGCACCAGGCGCAAGGTCGGGTAGCCGACCGCGGCCGTCATGCGGCGCACCTGGCGGTTCTTGCCTTCGGTGATCGACAGCTCGATCCAGGTGGTGGGGATCGCGGCGCGAAAACGCACCGGCGGATTGCGCGGCCACAGCGTCCCGGGCGGTTCGACGTAGTCGGCGCGGCAGGGGCGCGTCACGTAATCGCCGAGATCGACGCCGCGCGCCAGTGCCTTGAGCGTGGCGTCGTCGGGCGCGCCTTCCACCTGCGCCCAGTAGCGCTTGACCAGCTTGTGACGCGGTTCGGCGATGCGCGCCTGCAGCGCGCCGTCGTCGGTGAGCAGCAGCAGGCCTTCGCTGTCGGCGTCGAGCCGCCCGGCCGGATAGACGCCGGGCGTGCGCACCCAGTCGCCCAGCGAGGGGCGGGTTTCGTGCGCCGAGAACTGGCAGATGGTGCCGAACGGCTTGTTGAGGGCGATCAGGGGCATCGAGGGAGCGGGCGCGGGGCGGGCCGCGTCGTGTGGCAAATGGCGGAATCTTAATGCATAATACGGAACGCCAAGTCTTTTGTCTTATATAAGACTTGATGGTCGTCGGCAGCCGCGCGCGTTGCTCGCGCCGCCTTGCCCGGTCGGGGCGCTAGAATAGCGGCCAAGGTTTTCTGTGCATCAGCCAGGCAACTACACGCTTTCCAATCAGCCCAGCCATTCACTGGAGTCGACCATGCCGTATCAGCACATCGTGGTTCCGGACGGGGGTGACAAGATCACCGTCAATCCGGATTTGACGCTCAACGTGTCGGATCAGCCGATCATCCCTTACATCGAGGGCGACGGCTGCGGCGTCGACGTCACGCCGGTGATGCTGAAGGTGGTCAACGCCGCGGTGGAGAAGGCCTACGGCGGCCAGCGCAAGATCCACTGGATGGAGATCTACGCGGGCGAGAAGGCCACGCGCGTCTATGGTCCCGACGTCTGGCTGCCCGAGGAGACGGTCGAGGTGGTGCGCGACTACCTGGTCTCGATCAAGGGCCCGCTCACCACGCCGGTCGGCGGCGGCATCCGTTCGCTGAACGTCACGCTGCGCCAGGAACTCGATCTCTACGTCTGCCTGCGCCCGGTGCGCTACTTCAAGGGCGTGCCCTCGCCGGTGCGTGCCCCGGAGAAGACCGACATGGTGATCTTCCGCGAGAACTCGGAAGACATCTACGCCGGCATCGAATGGCCGGCCGATTCGGAGCAGGCCAAGAAGGTGATCCGCTTCCTGCGCGAGGAGATGGGCGCCAAGATCCGCTTTCCCGACAGCTCCGGGCTCGGCATCAAGCCGGTCTCGCGCGAGGGCACCGAGCGCCTGGTGCGCAAGGCGATCCAGTACGCGATCGACCACGACCGCAAGTCGGTCACCCTGGTGCACAAGGGCAACATCATGAAGTACACCGAAGGCGCGTTCCGCGACTACGGTTACGCCCTGGCCCTGAAGGAATTCGGCGGCGAGCTGATCGACGGCGGCCCCTGGGTGCGCGTGAAGAACCCCAGGACGGGCGCCGAGATCACCATCAAGGATTCGATCGCCGACGCCTTCCTGCAGCAGATCCTGCTGCGCCCGGCCGAATACGACGTGATCGCCACGCTGAACCTGAATGGCGACTATATTTCCGATGCACTGGCCGCGCAGGTCGGCGGGATCGGCATCGCGCCGGGCGCCAACCTGTCGGATTCGGTGGCGATGTTCGAGGCCACCCACGGCACGGCGCCGAAGTACGCGGGCAAGGATTACGTGAACCCGGGCTCGGAAATCCTGTCTGCCGAGATGATGCTGCGCCACCTCGGCTGGACCGAGGCGGCCGACCTGATCATCGCCGCGATGGAAAAGTCGATCCAGCAGAAGCGCGTCACCTACGATTTCGCGCGGCTGATGGAGGGCGCGACGCAGGTTTCGTGCTCGGGCTTCGGCAACGTGCTGATCGAAAACCTGTAAGCAAGCCCAGCGGTATCGCCGGAGCGATCCGGCCACCCCGGCGCGCGGCCGATGTCGCCGGGGCAAGAAAGCGGTTCGTCGGCCCTGCATTCGCGGTTGGTTAGATCGCGGCCCGGTTGGTTCGCTGTCAGCGATCTTCTGTCAATTTCTCGGTTCCAAGCATCAAACATGTCCACGTCCAAGATCATCTACACCCTCACCGACGAAGCTCCGGCACTCGCGACCTATTCGCTGCTGCCGATCGTCAAGGCCTTCACGCATTCGTCGGGCGTCGACGTCGAAACGCGTGACATCTCGCTGGCCGGCCGCATCATCGCCGCCTTCCCCGAGGCGCTGACGCCCGAGCAGAAGATCAGCGACGACCTGGCCGAACTCGGCCAGCTCACGCTGCGCCCGGAAGCGAACATCATCAAGCTGCCGAACATCAGCGCCTCGGTGCCCCAGCTCAAGGCCGCCATCGCCGAGCTGCAGGCGCAGGGCTACAAGCTGCCGAACTACCCCGACGAAGCGGGCAACGACGCCGAGAAGGACGTCAAGGCACGCTACGACAAGATCAAGGGCAGCGCCGTGAACCCGGTGCTGCGCGAGGGCAACTCGGACCGCCGCGCGCCGCTGTCGGTCAAGAGCTACGCCCGCAAGCACCCGCACAAGATGGGCGCCTGGACCGCCGATTCGAAGTCGCACGTCTCGAGCATGAGCGAGGGCGATTTCTACGGCAGCGAGAAGTCGGCGCTGATCGGCACGGCCGGCAACGTCAAGATCGAGCTGACCACGGCCGACGGCACCAAGAAGGTGCTGAAGGAAAAGACCGCCGTGAAGGCCGGCGAGATCATCGACGCCTCGCTGATGAGCCGCGCCGCGCTGCGCAGCTTCCTGGAAGCGCAGGTCGCCGACGCGAAGGCCAAGGACGTGCTGTTCTCGGTGCACCTGAAGGCCACCATGATGAAGGTGTCCGATCCGATCCTGTTCGGCCAGGTGGTTTCGGTGTTCTATGAAGACGTGCTGGCCAAGCACGCCGACGCGCTCGCCAAGATCGGCTTCAACCCGAACAACGGCATCGGCGATCTCTACGCGCGCCTGAAGGACCTGCCGGCCGAGACGCGCGCGGCGATCGAAGCCGACATCAAGGCCCAGTACGAGAAGCGCCCGCACCTGGCGATGGTCAACTCGGACAAGGGCATCACCAACCTGCACGTGCCGAGCGACGTGATCGTCGACGCCTCGATGCCCGCCATGATCCGCGACTCGGGCGGCATGTGGGGCGCCGACGGCAAGCTGCACGACGCCAAGGCCGTGATTCCGGACCGCTGCTACGCGGGCGTGTACCAGGCCGTGATCGACGACTGCAAGCAGCACGGCGCGTTCGACCCGGTGACGATGGGCAGCGTGCCCAACGTCGGCCTGATGGCGCAGGCGGCCGAGGAATACGGTTCGCACGACAAGACCTTCCAGATCCCCGCCGACGGCGTGGTGCGCGTCACCGACGAAGCCGGCAACGTGCTGCTCGAGCACACGGTGCAGACGGGCGACATCTGGCGCATGTGCCAGACCAAGGACGCGCCGGTGCAGGACTGGGTCAAGCTGGCCGTGAACCGCGCGCGCGCCTCGAACACGCCGGCCGTGTTCTGGCTCGACGCGAACCGCGCCCACGACGCGCAGATCATCAAGAAGGTCGAGCAGTACCTGAAGGATCACGACACCAGCGGTCTCGATATCCGCGTGCTGCCGCCGGTCGAGGCGACCCGTTTCTCGCTGGATCGCATCCGCGCCGGCAAGGACACCATCTCGGTGACCGGCAACGTGCTGCGCGACTACCTGACCGACCTGTTCCCGATCATGGAGCTGGGCACCAGCGCCAAGATGCTGTCGATCGTGCCGCTGATGGCCGGTGGCGGCATGTTCGAGACGGGCGCGGGCGGCTCGGCGCCCAAGCACGTCCAGCAGTTCAACGAGGAAGGCTTCCTGCGCTGGGATTCGCTGGGCGAATTCCTCGCGCTGGCCGCCTCGCTGGAGCACCTGGGCAACCAGTACCACAACCCGAAGGCGCTGGTGCTGGCCAAGACGCTCGACCAGGCCACCGGCAAGTTCCTCGACGAGAACCGTTCCCCAGCACGCAAGGTGGGCGGCATCGACAACCGCGGCAGCCACTTCTACCTGTGCCTGTTCTGGGCCCAGGCGCTGGCCGCGCAGACCGATGACGCGGAACTGGCCGCGCAATTCGCCGGCGTCGCCAAGACGCTGACGGAGAACGAGGCGCGCATCGTCGAGGAACTCGGCGCGGCGCAGGGCAAGCCGGTCGACATCGGCGGCTACTACCGCCCGAACGTCGAGCTGACCAGCAAGGCGATGCGCCCGAGCGCGACGCTCAACGGCGTGGTCGACGCACTGGGCAAGTAAGCCGGGCGAGTGCCCGGCGCCGATCGATCGCGTGCCTTTGCGATAACCGGCGCCGGACGAAACACGGCGCGCGAGGTGGGGTTCACCTTGCGCGCCGCGGCTTGTGTCGATAGCCGGGATGCCGGCTGTCGACCGGGCGAAGCGGGAGGCCCGCGCAGCGATGCGCGCGCCTCCCGCTGCCGTTTACACGTGGACGATTTCCCAGTCGTCGAGCTGGCCCGGGATATCGAGCGTGGACGTATCGACTTCCTCGAGCGTCGGGCAGTTCACGCCGCGCGCCAGGTAGTCGACCGCGTGCTCGGGGCTCTGGAATTCACCGAGCGAGTCGTTGCCGAAAGTGGCTTCCCAGCCGTCGTTGCCCGGCAGGATATAGAACGATCCCTGGTCCGATCCGTAGCGAAATCCTTTCATTTCATCCTCCGCCTGCTAGTCAAAAAGAATCCGGTGTGTGACGGTCATCGTGGGTGGCGCTGTCTGCCTGCCTGCGAAACCGTCGATCCATGGAAACCAGTCTACGTGTGCGCCGAATCCGGATCGAGCCCGTAGAGGCCTCGTTCCAAACAAAAATAAACCAATAAAAACAATGACTTGAAAAATATATTTCGCGATGCGCAACGCTGTGCGGCATTGCGAAAACGCCGATTTGTGCCCCGCACCACGATTTTTTACGACACGCGGCAACGTTCCGTATCGTGAAATTTTCGGGGTTCAGGGCGAGGACGGGACGGCCGACACGAAAAACCGAGGCGGGAAGCGCGGGCGAACGGGGGAGAGGAAGGGGGAAACGAGAGGAGAAATGGACCCACGGGAGCTGGGCCCGAGCAGGCTGCGGACGATCCCGGAGAGCAGCCCGAAAACGCGATCCGGCCGGGAGTTAACGGCATCGTTTCGACGATCTTTAGGCTTCCTCCGGGATATCACGTGGAAATTGTCCATTTCGATACCGAATTTCGGAGGGTCATCGTTCGGTCATATCGCGGTCGCCATAATGCGCCCGCCCGCCGATTCGTCCGATAGTTCGAACGGACGGGCGGGCCGACACAAAACACATGGCTGCTACGGGGATTCACATGACCATCCGACATCGCATTACGTTGCTTGTCGCGCTGATGTTCGTCGCGCTGGCGGCGATCGGCGGCTACGCCGTTTATCAGGCGCAACGCAGCGCGGCGAGCGTTCGTCAGGTGACGCAGGGCGTGGTGCCCAGCGCGCTCGCATCTTCTGATCTCGTCGCCGACGTCAAGGACGTCCAGATCGCGACGATGACGCTCATCTACGCGCCCGACGCCGCCATGGCCTCGCAGGCGCGCGCCGAACTCGACGCGAAGGAAGCGTCGCTGAACACCGCGCTCGACGCGCAGGGCCGCTCGGCGGCCAGCCACGCCCAGGCCGGGCTGGTCGACCAGGCCCGCGAGAGCCTCAAGAATTACTTCGACGCGATCCATGACACCGCCAAGATGAAGGCCGACGGCAAGGCCGAGCTGGCCCAGGCCAACCTGTTCGCCAACGTCGCCCAGTATCGCGACGAGCTGGAGGGCATCATCGAGACGCTGCGCATCGAGAAGAACCGCCAGAAGGACGAGGCGATCTCGACGCTCAACGGCATGCTCGCCACCACCACCATGACCATCTCGGCGGTGGCCGGGGTGGTGATCATCGTGCTGATCGCCGTCGGCCTGATGCTCTATCGCCAGATCGTGCGCCCGCTCGGCCGCATGCAGGAGATGATGAGCGAGATCGCCGCGAGCCAGGACTTCACGCGCCGCGTGCCGGTGGGCCGGATGGACGAGATTGGCCGCTCGATCGTCGCCTTCAACGGCATGATCGAGACGATCCAGCGCAACGCCGCCCAGCTCAAGCAGCGCACCGCCGACATCCAGGCGATGCTGCAGAACATGCAGCAGGGCATCCTGACCATCGTGCCCGGCGGCACCGTGCATCGCGAGTACTCGGCCTTCCTCGAGCGTATCTTCGAGACCGGCGATATCGCCGGCCGCCCGGTGATGGAGCTGGTGTTCGCCGATTCCGACATCGGCTCGGACGGCCGCGCGCAGATCGACGCGGCGATCGACTCCTGCCTCGGCGAGGACGGCATCAACTTCGAGTTCAACCAGCACCTGCTGGTCAACGAGATCGGCAAGCGCATGCCGAACGGCAGCGAGAAGCGCCTGGACCTGTCCTGGTCGGCGATCACCGACGAGACCGGCACCATCGTGCGCCTGATGCTCTGCGTGCGCGACGTCACCGAGCTGCGCGCGCTGTCGGCGCAGGCCAACGAGCAGCGCCGCCGCCTGGAGATGATCGGCGAGATCCTGGCGGTCAGCCAGGACAAGTTCCACGATTTCGTCGAGAGCGCCACCGGCTTCCTGCACGAGAACGAGCGCATCATCCGCCAGCACGAGCGCGCCGACAGCTCCGCGCTGGCCGAGCTGTTCCGCAACATGCACACCATCAAGGGCAATGCGCGGACCTACAGCCTGCAGCACCTGACCAACATCGTGCACGAGGCCGAGCAGGTCTATGACGAGCTGCGCAGCGCCGAGGCCGCGCGCGCCTGGGACCAGCACGAACTGATGACCGACCTGGCGCGCGTGCGCGAGGCGCTCGACCACTACGCGACTATCAACAGCGTGAGCCTCGGCCGCCGCGGCCCGGGCGCCGCGGTCGAGCCGGATCGCTACCTGGTGGTGGAGCGCCGCCGCATCCACGAGAGCCTGCGCCTGCTCGAGGCGGCCGATCCTTCGGATCCGCACGATTGGCTGAGCATGCGCGATTCGGTACGCGACACGCTGCGCCTGCTGGGCACCGAGACGCTGGGCGAGATGATCGCCGGCGTGACCGATTCGCTGCCTGCGCTGGCGCGCGACCTGGGCCGCGCCGAACCGCTGGTGCGCATCGACGACAACGGCTACCGCGTGCGCAGCGAGGCGGCGGGCGTGTTGAAGGACGTCTTCATGCACCTGCTGCGCAATGCGCTGGACCACGGCATCGAGCCGGTCGAGGCGCGTCGCGAGATCGGCAAGGCCGAGGCGGGCACCATCGACATCGAGGTCGGCGTCGACGCCGGCATGCTGCAGATCACCGTCAGCGACGACGGCCGCGGCCTGGCGCTGGAGCGCATCCGCAGCATCGCCGCCGAGCGCGGCTGGCTCGACGATCCGGCCGTGGCCGGCAACGACGAGGCGGTGGCCGCGCTGATCTTCCGCCCCGGCTTCTCGACCGCCAGCACCGTCACCGACGTGTCGGGCCGCGGCGTGGGCATGGACGCGGTGCGCAGCTTCGTGGTGCGCGCCGGCGGCAGCATCGCGCTGCGCTTCACCGACGATCGCCAGGGCGCCGCCTATCGCCGTTTCCAGACCATCGTCAGCCTGCCGGACCGCTTCGCGGTCGACAGCGTCGGCATCGTGGTCGAGGGCGGCGAAGCGCCGGTGCGCGACGCGGACCGGGCAATCGATCGGGCGTGACGGGGTCTTGATGATGCAAGCAGAAGTTCTGGCGGCCGTGTTCGCGATCGTCGCGGTGGCGGCGATCGCGGCGGCCGTGGTGCTGCGCCTGCGCCTGGCCGGCGCGCGCGACGAGCTGCGGCGCGGCCTGGCCGAG
>NZ_VWWK01000198.1:0-11975 GCF_011753035.1 Burkholderia sp. Ax-1720
CGGGGCCGGCGCGGTCGAGGTGGACGGCGTGGTCGCGCTCGGCGCCGGCGCCGGCGTGCCGGTGCTGGTGCCGGCCTGGGTCTTGGTGGCGCGCGTGGTGGGCTGGCTGGCCTTGGCGCCGGTCGGCGGCGCCGAGGAGCCGCCGATCGTCAGGCCGGCGGCCTCGAGATTGGCGACCGATTTCTGTCCGAGCCCCTTGACGCGGCTGGCCAGGTCATCGGCGCTCTTGAACGGGCCGTTCTTGGCGCGTTCGTCGATGATCGCCTTGGATTTCACCGGGCCGAGGCCCTTCACCGATTCGAGCGCGGCCTGGTCGGCGGTATTGACCTCGACGGCCGCCGCGAAGGTGGCGCCCAGCGAGAGCGACAGGGTGAGCAACAGCAGCAGCAGTTTTTTCAGCATGGCAAGGACTCCCCAGTAGAGCGGTGGAACCGCTGTTGTGACGGACAGGCGATGATGCGATGCGAACGGCCGATGTCGTGCGATCAAGCATAGGACAAATGCGTGCCCTTTTTGAGGCAGCGCGCGCAGTGTTGCGCATCGCGACGGGGGCTGTAAAGGGGAGAAGGGCCGGCGGCGGGCCGTTTTGACCAAGTTTGACGGAAGCCTCCAGTCGGGCGGTGGATTTCCGGGAGGTCGGGAGCCGCGGGACGCGGGCAGGATGGGCTTTGGCGCAGCCAATCGCGCCGATCGTTTCGCCAGGGAGTATTCGGGCCGCCGTTGCGGCTGGCCCCTTGGCGCACGTCAGGCCGAATCCGGCGGCTGGCGGCTGGCGGCTGGCGTGGCGCCTGGCGGCCCCGGCCGGTCGTTCAGCCCGCGTCGCGCAACTGGCGCCGGCTGACGTGGCGCAGGTAGAGCACCAGGGCCGCGCCGGCGATCAGCAGGCTCACGAAGTTGGCGCTCCAGAAGCCGCGCGCGCCGGTCAGCGCGGCCGGCACCCAGCCGCCGACGTCGAAGCCGAGCAGGTAGCCGCCGCCCACGCCGACGCCCCACAGCGCGACCGCGTAGATCACGGTCGGCACCACCGCCACCTTGTAGGCGCGCAGCACGAAGGCGGTGGTGACCTGGATCGCGTCCACGCAGTGGTAGAAGGCGACGATCGTGACCAGCGGCAGGGCGGCGGCCATCACGGCCGGGTTCGGCGTGTAGGCGCCGATGATGCGCTGGCGCAGCAGCAGCACCACGCAGGCATAGCCGATCGCGGTCATCGCCGCGAAGCTCACGCCGTGCCGCGCCAGCAGCCGCGCCTCGTCGGGGCGGCCGGCGCCGAGCGAGCGCGCCACCAGGGTCGAGGCGGCGATGCCGATCGACAGCGGCGTCATGTAGAGCACCGCGCCCAGGTTGCCGGCGATCTGGTGGCCGGCCAGCGTGGTGGTGCCGAAATGCGCGATGAACAGCGCCATGAAGGTGTAGGAGGTCACCTCGATCAGGTAGGACAGCCCCATCGGCAGGCCGAGCTTGAGCAGCGCCTTCTGGCGCTCCCAGGTCGGCGTGCAGAAGCGCGCGAAGATGCCCAGCGGCGCGAACACGTTGAGCCGCGCGACCAGGGTGAAGCCGATCAGCGCGAGCGCCCAGTTGATCAGGGTGCTGGCCAGCCCGCAGCCTGGGCCGCCCAGGGCCGGCACGCCGAGCCCGCCGAAGATGAACCAGATGTTGAGCGGGATCTTCAGCGCCAGCGCGCCGATCTGCAGGATCATCGCCAGCCGCGGCTTGCCGGCCGCGTTGGTCAGCGCGTTGTAGATGCGGAACATCAGGCTGGCCGGCAGCCCGAAGGACAGGATGCGCAGGTAGTCGACGGTGCGGTCGTGCAGCTCGGGCGGCGTGTGCGCGAGGCGCAGCAGCAGGTTCGGGAAGTGCAGCAGCAGGAAGCCCGGCACCGCCAGCATCGCCGCCAGCCACATCGCCTGGCGCACTTCCTCGCCGATCTCCTGGAAGCGGCGCGCGCCGTACAACTGGCCCGCGATCGGCTGCAGCGCCGAGAGGATCCCGGTCAGGCCGATGAAGACCGACACGTAGATCGACGAACCGAGCCCGAGCGCGGCCAGGTCGACGGCCGAGTAGCGGCCCACCATCGCGGTGTCGATCACGCCGAAGGCGATGATCGCCAGCTGGCCGATCAGCACCGGCCAGGCGAGGCCGGCGATGCGGCGGACGTCGGCGAACATGCTCAATCCCGCGCGATGCGGGCGCCGCGTCCCGGATGACGGCGGATCGGCGTCTTGGGCCGCTCGATCCGCTCGTAGAGGCGGAAGCGCTCGTCGCGGTCGGCCGCGCGGCGGCCTTCCCAGATCAGCCGCCAGACGTATTCCGACATCGAACTCGGCTCGCCGTAGTCGGCCGGGTCCTGGCGCAGGATCACGTCGCAGTCGTCGGTGAAGGAGAAGTGCATGTCGCCGAAGTAGGCGAAGGTGGCGATCTGCGCGTCGCCCAGGCGCACCGGCGAGATGCACTCGTAGTCGGCCGGCAGGTGCGCGGCGATCTGCACCGCCACGTCGCGATAGGTCCGGCTGTAGTTGACGAAGGGCAGCCACAGCGTCATCAGCAGCACCCACATCAGGGTGGTGCCGGCGCCCGACAGCACCACGCTGCGCCACAGCACCTTGGGCTGGCGCGAGATGCGCCAGCGCACCAGCGCGAACCAGCAGAGCGTGGCGATCAGCGCGCAGGCGAAGGCGAGGATGTTGAAGTGAGATTCGTAGCCGGGCACCAGGCGCGCCAGGTTGCGGGCCAGCGGATGCGGGAAGCCGGTGATCGAGGCCAGCCAGACCAGCCACACGAAGCTGCCGAGGATGGTGAAGCTGAGCACCGCGAACCAGTCGATCGCGTTGATCGCGCCGCGCTTCAAGGTGGGCAGGGCGAAGGTGGCGAGCACCGCCAGCGGCGGCAGCAGCAGCATGTAGACGCGGTTGGTTTCCTGGCTCTGCAGGATCACCAGCGCGACCAGCGGGGCGGCCACCGCGAGCGGCACGGCGATGTGCGGCCGGCGCCGCCAGCCCTTCCAGCTCACCCAGGCCCAGATCGCCAGCGGCCAGGCCGGCCAGGTAAACAGCGGCAGGTTCTTGGCGGCGTAGCGCAGCACCGCGGTCGGCGGGCCCGAGAAGCGCATCAGGCTGCCGTGCAGCCACTGGTTGAAGAACCAGTTGGCGTCGTCGGGATAGAGCGTGAGGGCTGCGAGCGGCCAGAGCGCGAACAGCAACACGGCGATCGGCACGCCGACCAGCAGCAGGTGGCGATGCCTGACCTCGGGCGTGGCCAGCATCAGCACGGCGGTGCCGACGATCAGCGCGGCGGCCAGCACCGGGTTGCCGGACAGCAGCAGCAGGCCGACCGCGATGCCCCACCAGGTGGCGCCGTGCAGCGGCTTGTCGGTCAGCCGTACCAGGCCGTAGACCAGCATCGCGACCCAGGCGAACTGGGCCAGTTGCGGGGTGGTTTCATGGCCGCGCTCGGCCAGCCCGAAGCAGGCCAGCAGCACCAGCAGCGCACCGTCGGCCAGCGTGCGGCCGTAGTCGCGCGGCTCGGGCTCGCCGCCGAAGGCGTACTTGAACGGCTGCACCTCGGGGCGGCGGCCGAGCAGGTAGGCGGTGTACCAGACGAAGGCGCAGGCCACGCAGAACAGGATGCCGGTGGCGATCCGCGAGGCGTTGCTGGCCGAGAACCAGGGGCCGAAGGCCTCGACGCCGAGCGCGCCGAGCCAATAGCCGAGCGGGCCGTCCGTGGTGATGAACTTGCCGACCAGGTTGGGCAGCAGCCAGTCGTGCAGCGAGCCGCCCGCCATCGTCCACATCACGCCGAAGCCGGCGGCATCCTCGTTCTTCCACGGGTCGCGGGCAAACAGGCCGAAGCCCGCGTAGACCAGGCAGAGCGTGAGCAGCAGCCAGCGCGGCAGGGCGCGCGTGGCGGAGGCGGTGAGACGAACGACAGGCTTCATGCAGTGATTGGCTTGTTATGAGTAGGCGCCGGGCGGCGCCGCTGGGCACTGCCGTGTTACGAGCATCCGGCATTGTAGACGTTGCGCACGGGCGTTGCCGCAAGCCCGGTGCCGCAAAACGCGCAGACGAAAAAAGGGCAGCCTGGGCTGCCCTTTTTTCGGTTCGGACCATGCAGGCCGGCGTTGCCGCCGGCCCGGGTCTCGCGAGGCTGGCTTACGAGGAAGCCTTGCCGTTCGCGCGCGAGCCGAACTTGTTCTTGAACTTCTCGACGCGGCCGGCCGTGTCCATGATCTTTTGCTGACCCGTGTAGAACGAGTGCGATTCCGACGAGACTTCGATCTTGGCCAGCGGGTAGGTCTTGCCGTCGAGTTCGATGCTTTCGCGCGTCTGGATGGTCGAGCGCGTCACGAACTTGAAGCCGTTCGACATGTCTTGGAAGACGACTTCGCGGTAATCCGGGTGAATGCCAGGTTTCATGATGTGTCCTGTAATGGAGCGGTAGCCAACCCGCCGCGTCGTCCTGAACCGCAAACGATGCCTGGCGAGCCACTTGCCTAGGGTCGAAAAACGGCGATTATGCCAGAAAATCAGGCGGTTGGCGATTTTCGCGCACGGCGCCCGGATTTGTCGCGCGCTTCAGACGGCCGGCAGCTCCGCCAGCGCGCCGGTGCCGGCCGGATCCTGGCGGTAATAGTGCGCGAGCAGCCGGTACAGTTCGGGGAATTCCGCCTCGAAGGCGGTCGGCCTCACGAACAGCGCCTCGCTGCAGACCGCGAAGAATTCGGAAGGGTGGTCGGCCGCATAGGGATCGATCAGCGAATTGCGCTCGAAGCGCGCCCAGGCGCGATCCGGCACCGCGTCGACGCGGTCGCAGAAACGGTCGTAGGCGTGGTCGAAGACGTTTTCCCAGCGCGTCGCGTCGAGGTGCGGCGCATGCAGGCGGCGAAACAGGGGCGGATGGCCATCGGCCTCGCCGCTGATCATGTCGATCTTGTGCGCGAATTCGTGGATCACCACGTTGTAGGCGTCGCTGCCGTCCGACATCTGCACGTCCTCCCAGGAGAGGATCACCGGGCCGCCCTGCCAGGCCTCGCCGCTGGCGTCCTGCTCGACCTCGTGGACCACACCGTCGTGGTCCTCGACGGTCTTGCGGATCACGAACTCGCCCGGATAGACCACCACGCCCACCCAGCCGCGGTAGAGGTCGAGCCCGAGGTTGAGCACGGGCAGGCAGGCCTGTACGGCGATGCCGACCGTCATGGCCTCGGTCAGCTCCAGTTCATGCGCGGTCGAGAAGGATTTCTCGGCGAGAAAGCAGCTCGTCATCTCGCGCAGGCGGGCGAGGTCGGCGGCCGACAGCGTGGCGAGGAACGGCAGCCGGGCGAGCGTGTCGTCCCAGAGCGGGTCGGGAATCGGGAAACTGCGCAGCGCGCGATCGCGGCGGCGCGCGTCGAGCCACCGGGAGAGTCGGGAGAGCATCGGAGCGAGGGGCGTGACGAAACAGGCGCACGGTACCTCAATCGATCGCTTTTTGCCAGGCGGCGATCAGGCCGCCGCAGACGGCCACGCCCGCCACGAACAGGAAGCCGTCGAGCGAGGCGAGGAAGGCGGCCTGGCGCAGGAAGGTCTGGTTCAGCGAGGCGAGCGCGAGCGCCTGCGCCTCGCCCGCCGCGTGGCCGGCGGCCGCGAAACCGCGCGCCAGCGTGTCGAGCGTCTGCGCGAAGATCGGGTTGAGCGGGCTGGCCTGCTCGAACAGGCGTTCGCGGTGCAGCGCGTCGCGATGCTGCTCGACGATGATCACCGAGGCGGTCGCGAAGGACAGCGTCAACTGCTTGAAGATGTTCTTGAGGCGATAGCTGTGCGTGTAGTCGTCGAGCGCGAAATCGCGGAAGGTCAGGTTCGCCACCGGCAGCACGATGAACAACAGCAACAGCCCGCGCATCAGCAGCGGGGCGATCAATTGCGCCTCGCTGACCTGGGGCGTCATGCGCGACATCACGAAGGCGGTGCAGGCGGCCAGCGCGAAGCCCGGCACGATGATCCATTTCTTGCGCGTGACGTGTTTCGAGTAGCGCAGGTAGACGAACAGCGCGCTGGCGGCGATCAGCGAGGTGGTGCCGGTCAGGCGCCCGGCGTTCTCGACCGGGTAGCCGAGGCCGGCCTCGAGGAAGCGCGAGCTCAGGTAGCTGAACGAGGTGGTGATGTAGTAGTAGAAGACATAGAGCAGCAGGCCGACCTGGAAGCTGCGCTGGCGGAACGCCGACATGCGCACCAGCGGCGAGGGATGGTTCCACTGCTGGCGCGCGAACCAGGCCAGCGAGGCGAAGCCGGCGAAGCTGAGCAGGATCAGCGAGGGCGAGGACAGGAACAACTGGTAGCGCACCTGCTGCATCACGATCTGAAGGGCGCCTTGCGCGAAGGCGAACATCACGTAAGGCCAGATGTGGCTGTTGGTGCGTTCCTCGGGCGGCGCGTGGCCGCTGTCGGGCAGCGCGCCATAGGCCAGCGCCGAGAACAACAGCGCGGGCGGCACGGTGCAGGCGAACACCGCGCGCCAGGTGAAATGCGCCACCAGCTCGCCGCCGACGATGGGGGCGAGCGAGGTGCCGAGCAGCAGCATGATCAGGAAGGCGCGCGTGGCGCGCGGCCGCTGCGGCGGCGCGTAGGTGATCTGGATCAGGATCCGGCAGGCGCCCATCATCGGGCCGATGAAGTAACCCTGCAGGCCGCGCGCGAAGGCCAGTTGCAGCGAGGTGTCGGCCGCGGTGGCGGCGAGCGCGCCGAGCGCGTAGAGCAGCATGCAGCCGCTGACGTAGCGGCGATGCCCGACGCGATCGATCCACCATTGCTGCTGGAGGATGCCGAGCACGGCCGCCATCGCATAGGTGCTCGAGGACCAGACCAGTTCGTCGGGCGAGGCGTTGATGCCGCCGGCGATATGGCTGGCGAAGAACGAGAAGATCGCGTTGTCGAAGTAGTCGAGGCCGGTGACCAGCGCGATCACCCAGGGAAACAGCTCGCCGCGCAGCGTCTCGATACGCCAGAACGAAGGGCGGGGTGCCGCCGTGTTCATGGGCGTGGCTTGCCGGAGCGGCTCCGGGCGCGGCGCTCGGGTTGCGCCGCTTGGGTCGGTTTGGCCTGTTTTGCCGCGGCCTGGCGTTTGGCGATCAGCTCATCGGGATTGTCGCCGGCGATGCGCCGCTCGATGTAGTCGAGGTCGTGCCGCAATTCGGCGCGCACCGTCTCGACTTCGCGCAGTTCGCGGCGCGCGGCGGCGATCCGCTCGTCGAGCCGGGCGACCTGCGCGGTCAATTCCGTGTGGATGTCGCGCAGCGAGTTCTCCGAGTAGCGACGGCGCCCGCCGCTTTCGGCGGCCGGCTCCAGCGGCCGTTTCAGCATCTCGGTGATGCCGTGCAGCGAGAAGCCGATCGCGCGCAGGCGCAGGATGCGCGAGAAACGATCGAGGTCGGCCTCGTCGTAGAGACGGTAGCGACCCTCGCTGCGGCTCGGCGTGACGAGCCCGCGTTCCTCGTAGTACTTCAACGTGCGCGGGGTGACGCCGAGGCGCTCGGCGGCATCGCGCACGGTCAGCAGGCTGGGATCGGAGGGGCGGGGCATCGGCAGCGGGGATTCGAATGGAACGTGGCCGATTCTAGATCAACGTGTACGTTCACGTACAGGTTGAAATGCGCAATAGTCCGCTGCGCCGGCTGAAGCAGGTGCGAGAAGGCGGGATGCAAAAAAGCCGCCTCAAAGGGCGGCTTTTGCTGGCGCCGGCGCGATGGCCGGCGGTGGCGGGGCTTCAGCCGCCGCGGCGCATCAGGTCGAAGAACTCCGAATTGCTCTTGGTCTGGCGAATCTTGTCGAGCAGGAATTCCATCGCCTCGACTTCGTCCATGTCGTGGATGAACTTGCGCAGCACCCAGATCTTCTGGAGGATGTCCGGCTTGATCAGCATTTCTTCGCGACGCGTGCCCGACTTGTTCAGGTTGATCGACGGGTAGACGCGCTTTTCCGCGAGACGGCGCTCGAGGTGCACTTCCATGTTGCCGGTGCCCTTGAACTCTTCGTAGATCACGTCGTCCATGCGGCTGCCGGTTTCGATCAGGGCCGTGCCGATGATGGTCAGCGAACCGCCTTCCTCGATGTTGCGCGCCGCGCCGAAGAAGCGCTTCGGACGCTGCAGCGCGTTGGCGTCGACACCGCCCGTGAGCACCTTGCCCGAAGCCGGGATCACGGTGTTGTAGGCACGGGCCAGGCGCGTGATCGAGTCCAGCAGGATCACCACGTCGTGCTTCATTTCCACCAGGCGCTTGGCCTTCTCGATCACCATTTCGGCGACCTGCACGTGGCGCGTGGCCGGTTCGTCGAAGGTCGAGGCGATCACTTCGCCCGCCACCGAACGCTGCATTTCGGTCACTTCTTCAGGGCGCTCGTCGATCAGCAGCACGAACAGGATCACGTCCGGGTGGTTCTGCTTGATGGCGTGCGCGATGTGCTGGAGCATGACCGTCTTGCCCGACTTCGGCGAGGCCACCAGCAGGCCGCGCTGGCCCTTGCCGATCGGCGCGATCATGTCGATGATGCGGCCCGTGACGTTTTCCTCGCCGCGCATTTCGCGTTCGAGCGAAAGCGGCTTGTTCGGGTGCAGCGGCGTGAGGTTCTCGAACATGATCTTGTGTTTCGAGGCCTCGGGCGGCTGCCCGTTCACCTTGTCGACCTTCACCAGCGCGAAGTAGCGCTCGCCGTCCTTCGGCGTGCGCACTTCACCTTCGATGGTATCGCCGGTGTGCAGGTTGAAGCGGCGGATCTGCGACGGGCTGATATAGATATCGTCCGTGCTCGCGAGATAGGACATTTCCGGCGAGCGCAGGAAGCCGAAGCCGTCCGGCAGGACTTCGAGCGTGCCGTCGCCGAAAATCGTCTCGCCCGTCTTGGCGCGCTTTTTTAGAATGGCGAACATCAACTCCTGCTTGCGCAGGCGGTTCGCGTTTTCGATCTCCAGACCATTGGCCATTTCGATCAATTCGGAGACGTGCAGAGACTTGAGCTCGGATAAATGCATACGGAGAACCCGCCAGGGAGGAGATGCTACGAAAGATATAGGGAGGAGGGCGAGCGGAATCGCTCAGAGACTTTTGCGTCGGATGGCGACGTCGAATTAAATTCTAGCACACGCCGATTCGGGCTTGCTTTGCCGTTCGGCGCTTGCGCAAAAAGCCTGTTGCCGGTTGGCAACAGGCTTTTTGCGGCAATACGGATTTACAGGTGGCTGTCGAGGAAGGCCGTCAGCTGCGACTTGGACAGCGCGCCGACCTTCTGAGCGGCGACCACGCCGTTCTTGAACAGGATCAGGGTCGGGATGCCGCGCACGCCGTACCTGGCCGGGGTGGCGGTATTGTCGTCGACGTTGATCTTCGCGATCTGCAGCTTGTCGCCGTAGTCCTTCGAGACTTCGTCGAGAATCGGCGCGATCATCTTGCAGGGGCCGCACCATTCCGCCCAGAAATCGAGCAGGACGGGCTTGTCGGATCTGACGACGTCCTGTTCGAACGATGCGTCGTTGATGTGTTTGATCAGTTCGCTCATTTGGTCAATACCTCATTCGTTTCGGGGACTGCCTGCGCTCGCCGGTCTTTGCACCGGCTGCCGGTCCAGGCAGCTCCGCCCCGTGGAACACGGCGGCGTGAAGCGCTTGCAAACCGTGGCTCGCGGGTCACTCGGGCGTCATATTAGCCTAAATTGCTATCCACCGTTGGCGGCGATAGTATCCGCTTCGCGAGTAGGGCTGTCGGCCCTTGCCGGCGACAACAGGAAGATGGGGTAGGCGCTTCGGAATACAAGGGGTGGCGCTCGCCGCGGTAATGCCATGTAATCGCGGCGCGCGTCGATGGCAATGCGGCGCATCGCAAAGCGAGTTTCCTATTCTTTATTCTTCCGATTGTCCGAGCGGGTGGGAATGCCTGAATCCGGCTCATGAATCGCGCCTTCCTTTCCTGCGTGTTCGTGTGGATCGATTGCGTTGCAGGGCATCGAATCGCGCGGCCGGCACGGCGTCTCGCGATGCGTACGATAAATCGGTCGCGTTCGGCGTGAAGCGGTGATAGAATTCGCCGTGACGGGCCTCCTCGCATGGTGGGCCGGTGAACCTGGTCAGGTCGGGAACGAAGCAGCCACAGCCGTTTTCCGCCAGTGCCGAGGGTCAGGCTCGTCACCTTCCCCTTTCTTCCTGTTCGATCAGCTGCCGCCGCGGCGTGTTCGCCTACTCCAGATCCCGATTGTCCTGCCTGCCCGCCACGTTCTACATGGCTGCATCGTGCATGCCGTTCATCTCGGCGCGAGTTCGCGCGGCGAGGATTTCGATGGCCGCTTGCCTGTCGGCGACGCCATACGTTACTGATACAATTTCCCGATGACCTATCAAGTTCTCGCACGCAAGTGGCGTCCGAAGGATTTCGCTTCGCTCGTCGGCCAGGAGCACGTCGTCAGGGCGCTCACGCACGCGCTCGACGGCGGGCGTTTGCATCACGCCTATCTGTTTACCGGTACGCGCGGCGTCGGCAAGACCACGCTGTCCCGGATCTTCGCCAAGGCGCTCAATTGCGAGACCGGCATCACCTCGCAACCCTGCGGCGTCTGCCGTGCCTGCCGTGAAATCGACGAGGGGCGTTTCGTCGACTACGTCGAGATGGACGCGGCGAGCAATCGCGGCGTCGACGAAATGGCTGCGCTGCTGGAGCGCGCCGTGTACGCGCCCGTCGATGCGCGCTTCAAGGTCTACATGATCGACGAAGTGCACATGCTGACGAACCATGCGTTCAACGCGATGCTCAAGACGCTGGAAGAGCCGCCGCCGCACGTCAAGTTCATCCTCGCCACCACCGATCCGCAGAAGATTCCCGTCACCGTGCTGTCGCGCTGTCTTCAGTTCAACCTGAAGCAGATGCCGGCCGGGCATATCGTCATGCACCTCGAGCGCATCCTCGGCGAGGAGCAGGTTGCCTTCGAGCCGCAGGCGTTGCGGCTGCTCGCGCGCGCGGCGCAGGGCAGCATGCGCGATGCGCTGTCGCTGACCGACCAGGCGATCGCCTACTCGGCCAACGAGGTGACCGAGGCGGCCGTGTCGGGCATGCTCGGCGCGCTCGACCAGACCTACATGGTGCGTCTGCTCGATGCGATCGCGGCGGCCGATGGTCCTGAAATCCTGACGATCGCCGACGAGATGGCGCTGCGCAGCCTGTCGTTCTCGACCGCCCTGCAGGATCTGGCGGGCCTGTTGCACCGGATCGCCTGGGCGCAGTTCGCGCCCGCCTCGGTGCTCGACGAGTGGCCCGAGGCGGGCGACCTGCGCCGTTTCGCGGACTTGCTGAGTCCCGAGCAGGTGCAGCTCTATTACCAGATCGCGACGGTCGGGCGCGGCGAGATGGGGCTCGCGCCCGATGAATACGCCGGCTTCACCATGACCCTGCTGCGCATGCTCGCCTTCGAACCGGCGGGGCCGGGCGGCGGCGGGGCGGTGCCGGGTGTGTCGCCGGCCGCGGCGGGCAACCGGCGCGCTACGGCACCTGCCGGTGCAGCAGCGGCGCCACGCGTAGCCTCCTCGGCGAGTGCCACGCCCGCGGTGCCCGCGATCGAGCCGAAGCCGCTGGCCAAGCCGGCGGCTTCTTCGGTCTCGCCGGCCGCCACGGTGCCGTCGAAGCCGCTGGTCCCAGAGGTGCCAGTGCCGGTCGCGTCGGTCGAAGCCGCCGCGTCGAGCGAGTCGGTGCCGAGCGTCGCGCCGGTAACCGAGCCGCTCGTCGAGCCTGCGCCGGAATCGACCGATGTTCCTGCTTCCCCCGTAGTCGCCCAGACCGACGCGGCCCCGGCTGCCGCCGAGGTTCCGGCCGTGCCCGAGCCTGCGGTGATCGCGCCTGTCGAGGCGAAATCCGAGCCCGCAGCGCCGGTCGAATCCGTCGAACCTGTCGCGGCACCGATCGCAAGCCAGCCGACTGTGCCGGCCGCAGCGGTCGAGCGCCCGGCGCCGGCACGCCCCGGCGGCGGCGC